>JAYENE010000473.1:0-2166 GCA_034721935.1 Thermodesulfobacteriota bacterium | reverse complement strand
TGCTGAGTCAAAATATACATTAACATCATACCCTTTTGCTCTTGTAAAACTCAGTCCTCCAACCTTCATCGACATATATGTCAGCAGGAGAATGCCGATTACTACAAAAACACCTACTTTTGCTTCACTTGACATGGCTTTTACCTACGTTAAGCGATTAGCTGTTAGCAATTAGCCTTTAGCTTAAAAAATCAAACAGATAACACATTCAGCTAAGAGCTAATAGCTCTTTCACAAATCTTCACATCGGTAAATAAGCTGAACCTATTGCGCCAGTATTAAAAAAAAATACTTTTCGGACAGGCACTACTTAATGAACCGTTTAATAACAGGATTATTCGATAATCGTATTTCTTCGGGAGTTCCTGTTTTGATAATTTTTCCTTCATACAACATAGCCACTTTATGCGCAATCTTGAAAGTAGATCTGATATCGTGGCTGATAATGACAAAGGTTGCCTTTGTGTGACGCTGTGTATTTATAATCAGGTTGTCGATGCCTTCGCACATGACAGGATCAAGACCGGTTGTGGGTTCGTCAAACAGCACAATTTTCGGATTAAGCGCTATAGCCCTTGCAAGTCCGACGCGTTTTCGCATTCCTCCTGAGAGTTCTGAAGGCATCTTGTGCGTTACATTTTTTAAATCAACCTGTAATAATTTTTCTTCTACAATTTTATCGATTTCCTTTTTAGATAGTTTTGTATGCTCTTTGAGCGGGAATGCAACATTTTCTCCAACCGTCATTGAATCAAAAAGCGCTGCGTCTTGAAAGAGCATACCGAACATTTTTCGTATTTCGTTAAGCTTCTTATCGTTTAGCTTTGCAGTATCAATTCCGTCAACAAGCACCTGGCCTGAATCAGGTTTAATAAGGCCGATAATATGTTTTAAAAGAACACTTTTGCCTCCGCCGCTCCGGCCGATAATGACGGTAATCCTTTCAGATTCAATCTTAAGATCAAGATTGTCTAAAACCTTCTGGCCTTTAAATGATTTGCATACTTTTATAAGTTCGATCATTAGAACATAAATGACGTAAGAAAATAATCGCTGATAAAGATTGTTATCGATGAAAGGACTACCGACTGGGTGGTTGCCTTTCCAACCCCTTCGGCTCCGCCTGCTGTATTAATTCCTTTATAACATCCTATCAGGGAAAGTATCAGCCCAAAACATGCGGCTTTGATAAGACCGTTGAAAATATCTTCAAGCTCGATGTATTCCACAATTTTGGCAACAAAAATTCCGGAATTGATTTTCAGCAAGTCTACGCCGACAAAATAGCCGCCGAGAATGCCGATAAAATCGGATACTACTGTCAGAACAGGCAGCATAAGTATTGCGGCAACTATGCGCGGCATCACAAGATAGTGAATCGGATTGACCGACATAGTATGCAACGCATCAATCTGCTCTGTAACCTTCATGGTTCCCAATTCGGCTGTCATCGCCGAACCCACGCGTCCAGTAACCATTAGTGCGGTAAAGACAGGCCCAAGCTCACGTGTCATACCCAATGCCACTGTTGAACCGACAAGACTTTCACCTCCGAACAAGCTGAAACCATGATACGACTGAAGGGCAAATACCATGCCGGTAAATGCTCCTGTTATTAACACAACAAAGATAGAATTGACGCCGACAAACTCCATCTGTTTGAAAATAATTCGGAAACGAAAGGGTGCGCGGAACATCCAGGTGATTGCAGAAACTAAAAGCAGCATAATTCTGCCGCATTCTTCAACAGCAATTATAAAGGGTTTTCCAACAAGTTCAAGTAAGCGTATCATCGGTTCATTGGTTCAAAGGTTCAAAGGTTCAAAGGTTCAAAGGTTCAAGGGTTCAAAGGTTCAAAGGTTCAAAGGTTCAAGGGTTCAAAGGTTCATCAGATTAGCCTTTTTCACCCACGTGCAGCGCAGGTGCTTGCGCCGCGTGTTGGGTGAAACATAACATGCGCCACTATTATGGCCTTCGGCCACCTTTAGTCAATAGTCAAAGGTAAAGCAAAGATTTCTATGTCTTTAGGCTCGACAAAGAATAACTTCACATTTCAGGCGCCGATGCATCCCGCCTGACTGCGTTGCGAAAATTCTGAATATGCTTGATATTCATGCTTTTTCGCGCCTTGTCAGCCGAGCGCCTCAACACCTGAAATTGCGAACT
>JAYENE010000472.1:0-1978 GCA_034721935.1 Thermodesulfobacteriota bacterium | reverse complement strand
CGCCTGACTGCGTTGCGAAAATTCTGAATATGCTTGATATTCATGCTTTTTCGCGCCTTGTCAGCCGAGCGCCTCAACACCTGAAATTGCGAACTTATTCTTTGCCGAACCCTTAGCGTGATCTGCCCAAAGGACCTGGGTTTATTAATTTTCGCCCTCTCAGCAAAAATTAATAAGACAGAAATTTACAAACTCATTATGTGGTTAACCTGAGGCAGCGGACAATTAAATTTAAGAACGGCTGAAACTCGCTTGTAAGTGAGCGTAAAGAAATAACTTAGAACAATCATTTTATAAAAAGCTTGCTAAAGCCGACATTATCTGACTCATAGAAAATTTTATTCAGTCGTCGTTCTTTCTTAACGCTCACTAACATGCTCAAACAGTCAGCCGTTTTAAATTTAACTGCCCGCCACATCAGGTTGTTGACAAGTTATTTTTTTGAGTTTGTAAATTTCTGTATGATGAAATCCTCTGCGTGCTCTGTGCCTCTAATGAGCGGAGCGAATGGGCGGTAATATAATACCCTCTGAATAGATACGCAATTTTATTGACAATCATCTCAAATTTACCTAAAAATTATTTTGTGCCGGAGTGGTGAAATTGGTAGACGCAGAGGACTCAAAATCCTCCGAACTTTAAGTTCGTGTCGGTTCGATTCCGACCTCCGGCACCAATAAAAATCAACCCATCTTACTCCACTTATCTTCCAGGTTTTTCAATACAAAACGCCTGATCCATGATCTGTAAGTTTTTTCCGTGTTATATGCAAGGTGTTGAAAACGGATTTCATTTCTTCTTTACCCTCTGATTACAATTTATCAAGAAATGTGCAAAATACCAAAATTAGTGATATACACAACCTGCTTTCTCAGGGCCATGACATGGACTACATAGTCAAGCATTATAACATCAGAAATTTACAAACTGAATAACTACTTGATATTGCAATCAAATTAAATTGACCATTTTATGCCTCATGATATCCTGCGCTTTTGTCATTATATCATATAGTTACAGGCAGAATTGCAGATCGCAATCACTCAAAAGCTTCAAAGGGGCAAATCAAAAAAAACAAAAAGTCCGGTTAACATCGAACCACTTCTGGAAATTCAACCTCATAAAGAGGAGTTGCTGTCAATTTTGCAAGCTTTGCCTCCTGATGGTTTTGAAAGGCTATGTCAAAGGTTATCGAGGGCATCTGGTTTCAGCAAAGTGGTTGGTGATGTTTGCTTACGATGGTGTACTGGAAAGTGCCTTTGTAATTGACCGACCGGAGCGATATTTGAGCAAGCCTGGGTTTGAATGGATTGGATCGTTGAATGAGGTGGATAATGAGCTATAGAGATTTAATCACAGCTTACGAAACGGATGTGCAATTTCCCGATGTGAGCGGCATGGAGCATTTGGATATGCTAATGACGCGCAGTGAAATTGCTCAAAATGAGTCACACCTGTCAAATGAGGAGCGAGAGCGTGTGCTAAAAGCAGATAGGCAGCTCCTACTACAAGCCAAGCAATTCTACAAATCTATCCAAAGTATAGCTGATTTGGCCAGTTGGCGACGTGATAATAACGTACCTGTAACGCAATGGTGGTGGTATCTCGATATAATTGCGCAATTGCCAGAACGTTCGGAACTATCATCCCGGTCAACTTCACCCAATTTGGAAATGTCCCTTGTTGGTGCTTAATTCATCTGAAAGTCGCCCGCTATCGGGATAGGACTCCCCATCGCTGAGGAGCCCTCCCACACCACCTGGCATACCGATCGGTACCTCGGCGGTTCGGCTGATCAGGAAGATTAACTTCCGGGCAGGAATAAACCAAGATCAAGGAAATATTTATTAGGCAAAGCGATAATCACCCATTTAACTCTGCTAATTCGCCAATGCTTCTTGCGGGCGTTCCCGCACAATACCGCGTGCCAGTGGGATATCCCCCGTTTGAGCAGGTTTCGGACTTTAGTTCTGGGATT
>JAYENE010000471.1:0-8850 GCA_034721935.1 Thermodesulfobacteriota bacterium | reverse complement strand
CAATAAAAAATGGATTTGGTCACAGAGCAGTTACTTTAACAAAATAATGCCCCTTAAGGGGTTATCAGTATTCAATGCCCTTATAGGGCTTTAAGCAAGCCACCGGCTGGGCCGGTGGTCATGACTTGCCGTAAGCGCCGAATAGACATTGATTCTTCCTGAGACGCTGTTTTTTTCACTTAAATCTGCCAAAACATCAACCGAGCGCATAATTCTCGTTTTGGCCTCAATTGGGGAAATGTCCGGGAAATAGGAAAAAAGCAGTGCAGCCACTCCGGCCACATGTGGGGCGGCCATTGATGTGCCACTCATTTGTCGGTAAGCATTATTAAGAAAGGTACTGTAGATGTTGACACCCGGCGCAGACACATCAACCCATGCCCATGCCCCATAATTGGAAAAAGATGCTTTCAAGTCATGGCTGTCTGTGGCGCCTATAGCCAGAACGGCTGTATTTTCTGAGGCCGCCGGATATATAAGGCTGTTGGAGTTTTCATTTCCTGCCGCAGCGCAAACGAGCGTTCCATGGTTCGTGGCATAAGTCATTGCCTCTTCAATCAGGTTTGATTTCTGATAATCGCCCCAACTCAGGTTGATCACCTTGGCCCCATTTTCAGCACTGTATATAATGGCCTGGGCAGCATCATCACTTTCAAGAACTCCATCGCCCGATGATGTTTTATACCCTGCCCTCACCGGCATAATTTTGCAATTCCAGGCTACTCCAACGATTCCAACACTATTGTTAGCAACCGCACCAGCGATCCCTGCTACATGCGTACCGTGACCGTGCCTGTCCATGGGATCATTATCAGGAGTTAAAAAATCTTCATCAGCGGCGCCTCCAAAGGAGTCGACAAAATCCCATCCAATTACGTCATCGATATACCCGTTGCCCTCGTCGTCAATCCCATTGTCCGGGATTTCTCCTGTGTTTTGCCAAATGTTAGCGGCGAGATCTTCGTGAGTATAATCCACACCAGTGTCAATTACGGCAATTATCACTTCTGGTTTGCCATGCTCAATATCCCAGGCTTCCAATGCATCTATATCAGCATCATCTGTGCCGCCTGTCTGGCCGATATTGTGTAATGACCATTGCCTGGAAAAATCAAGGTCATTGGGAATCGTCTTTAGAGGGATCAAATAGTTGGGTTCGGCCTGATCAACCACACCTTGCCGCCGATACCACCTTAAGGCATCATTGACTGAAAAATCAGGCGGCAGAGACAGCACATAATAATTAAGCGCTTTGATGTATGCTTTTACTGTTGTTCCTGTCGCGGTAACAAGAGATAGTATCTCTTTTTTAGAAAGCCCTTTCTTAAAACAAACAATTAACTCATTGGGGACAACATTGGATTTGATACCGGTTTTTTCGTTTATTATGGTTAATGGAGTCGAAAGTCTTTTCTGAAAACCGGTTTCGGCGGTTGGCGCGGCAGACTTTGCAGGGTTGGCAGGCAGCGCTTTGAAAAGATTGAGATTGTTAGTCTTTGATTTGGCCTGAGTATGGACCGGGTTTTGAGAACCGGCAAGGATGACCACTTTTGATAGCTGCTCGACATTCTGGTCTTTTTCTTTCAAAAAAACCATCGCCCAATTACCTGTTATCTTTTTCAGGGCTTTATCCAGAGGAAGGCTACGGAAAGATGTGGTAATCTTATCTTTTACGCTGGGGGCAATTTCAATTACGACTTTCGTTCTATTGGAAATCTCTGTCAGAATTTGGCGCAGATCAGCTTCCTGCGCATCGAGTGATACCAGACCGTCGCAGATGGAAAGATAAAAGGATTTTTCTCCTAAGCGCTTATTGACAATAGAACCTCCATAGTTCCTGCCGCCGTAACAGACAGCGGAAATAGCGAACAAAATGCAGATAGAAATAATAAAAATCTTATTTATAGACGCATAACGATACATTTACCCAGATACCTTACATTTACATGCTCACAACGTAACTGCTTTTGATATCTGATCCCAGGTGATATCTCATATTGTATGCTGGTTTGGTTCGAACGGATCATGTGTTGTCGCTGAATTTAACTTTAGAATTTTGCATGCTATTGCACTTTACGTGTAATAGTGCAAGAAAAATCCGAGCAAAATCATGAAAAGTCCTGAGGGTCATGTTGTAATGCCTGGCAATGTATTCCATGTTATGGCCTTGGGTGAGCAAAGTATCGATATTGCCAAAATTGGCATTTCCGATAATTTCTGATACACGCTTTTGGCTCAACCCCACTGTTTCTGATATCTTTTCCTACAGCATCCCCAGAGTTCTGAGGGCCTCTGCCATCTTGGGCTCTTTTCTGGCGTATTCCTTGAGGACACGCAAGGTAAGGTCTTCCCTTTCCTCAAGCTCTTTGGTTTTACTGATTACCGGAGACAGGGCAGTTCTTCTGTCCCAGATCACAAAGCCGATCAGGGCAAAGATACCCGCAAACATAACCGCAAAACCGCCCAGGACCAAATCTCTTAGTCCATTTATTTGAACCTGCAAATTTGCCTGGCCCGCAGTTATCTGTTCTCTGAGAGCTTTCTGACCCGCAGTCATCTGCTCTCTGAGAACTTTCTGGCCTTCCTCCAGGCGGGTAAGCCTCTCTATTATCTCCCGATCCGGAATAGAAAGTCTTTCCTCTTCAGCAGATATAGTGACAGGAATAAAGACAAAAGCAAAGACCAGGAATAAGATCGCTGTCAACCCCTTCAAATCCAATCGTTCGTTCATCTCAAGCCCTCCTGTTAAACCCAAAACTCTCCCTTGATAAATTAAACATTCCTTTTCTTCAATGGCAGCCATATGATTCAGGTTGTAATCAACATATATTGGTTGGATAGCGGTTGAGGAATCTCTATGCCTTCCGGTCCAACAATGGGAAAAACCTCCATGGGTCCGAATATATCTCCTTTTCCATAAAGACCATCTTCCCCAAACAGAAAACGCTCCACGTATTGGTCGGTCGGGTCAACAATCTTGAACCGCAAAAGCGAAGGCATTCCCCGTCCCGCTGCGGCGGGACTGCGGGATTAGCGAGCGAATCTGAAAATGGCTAACTTCCTTACCCTGCTAAAGCAGGGCTAAAGCGGGACTGCGGGGAACTTCAATCATTAAGATTTCTCGGCGTTGACACCCCTCGAAATGACAAAATTCAAAGGTCTCAGATGATATCTCATGCTGCATGCTGGTTTGGTTCGAACGGATCATAATGTCGCTGAATTTGACTTTACAATTTTGCAGGCTATTGCACTTTAGGCGTAATAGTGCAAGAAAAATCCGAGCAAAACCAAGTATCTTTTTTTTGCATTGCGGAGACAACTACTGGAGCGAAACGTTGCGTGGACATGGGTGCCTGGGTGATGTCGAGGTCCATCTGGATTACGGCGCGAAGATAGGGGTTTGGGTTGTTTGTTTTGTCATGGCTGTTTATACAGCTTAGAATTAGTAATATACCCTGTTATAGCGCTTGCTGCTGCTGTTGCGGGGCTCATGAGATGAACCATGCCTCCTTTGCCCATCCGACCATTGAAATTCCGGTTCGTTGTCGAAGCGCATACTTCGCCTTCGGCAAGCACTCCGTTGCTCATGCCAAGACATGCTCCGCACGTAGGATTAGTGACGCAGAATCCTGCATCCATGAATATTTTTAATATTCCTTCCTCCATTGCCTCGCTGAAAACCTTTGGCGTAGCCGGTGATAGAATGCCGCGGACTGAATCGCTGATCTTCTCCCCCTTTAATACCTGTGCCGCTACACGAAGATCTTCTATTCTTCCGTTTGTGCACGATCCAATATAAACCTGGTCTATCTTTATTCCCTGCATCTCTTTTACAGGTTTTACATGGTCGGGTTTGTACCCGAATGTAACCAGAGGTTCCAGGCGGCTTATATCATGATCAATTATATTTTCATATATGGCATCCGGATCCGGATAAAGTTTTTGATATGCGCGAGCAGCAGCCTCTTTTGTTGTGTATTCATCTTTGATAAACTCCCATAGATACTCCACAGTCGTCATGTCCGGAAGACAGATACCGCAGGTTGCGCCGGCTTCAACCGCCATGTTGCAACATGTCATTCTGGCTTCCATGCTCATGGCATCCACCACAGACCCGGTAAATTCTATAACCTTGTCGGTTGCGCCGTTTACGCTCAGTCTTCCAATGATGGAAAGGATAACATCCTTTGCATAAACTCCTTCACGCAACTTACCAATTATGTTAATCTTAATACTCGAAGGATAGTGAAATGCGCACACCCCTTTTAGAATGCCTACCTCAAGATCAGTTGTTCCAACACCGGCTGCAAATGCGCCGAATGCGCCATGCGTGCATGTATGGGAATCACCCATAATCACAGTATAGCCCGGATGCACAAAACCCTTTTCCGGAAATATTGCATGACAGACCCCGTTTCTGCCGATATCAAAAAAATCCCTGATATTGTGGCGCAGCGCCCATTCTCTTAAGATTTTACCCTGCATGGCTGTTTTTGAATCCTTTGCCGGAGTCACGTGGTCAATCACGGCCTTGATCTTATCAGGATCAAATACCCTGTCCTTGCCCCTGACAACAAGATCATTGATTGCAACCGGCGTTGTAATCTCATGACAGAATACAGCATCCAGCCTTATTACATGGATATCTCCCGACGGGTTATTAACCAGGTGGGAATCAAAAATTTTTTCAGCAATGGTTTTGCCCATAAATCCTCCAACATATTAAAAGATGAACGTCCAACGTCGAACATTGAACGTCCAACGTCGAATAATGATGTCGCTTCGCTCCTTAATTTATTTCTGTTTCTTTTCAGCCGTTTTGATACTCGTAACGAAAATCTTAATTAATTCCTCTGTTTCCTGTAAAATATCATCTAATAGCTCAGGTTTTTTAATTAAAGGCACACGCTGAATAAGTTTTAACCATCGCTGGGTCTCCCTGAGTTCCTTTAATGATATACGAAGCTTATGGATAAAGTCCTTTGGAGACTCCGCTGCCTGAGCTTCACCATGGCTTGGATAAGGTGACGTTCCCGATCTTAACAATTGGCCCGCAACATGGTTGCCTGTTCTGGTATTTGGTAGCTGTTCAACGATCTTTATGATTCGCACCGAATATTCAAGCAGCCTTTCTTCCAGATTATATGTTTGTTTCTTCATCTTTTTCAATTCGATGTTCGATGTTGGACGTTCGATGTTCGATGTTCATCTTTTTTAATCGCTGTCTGTCTTCAAAACCGCCAGGAATGCCGACTGGGGAATCATTACCCTGCCTACCATCTTCATCCTTTTTTTTCCTTTTTTCTGCTTTTCAAGAAGCTTACGTTTTCTGGTGATATCTCCGCCATAACATTTTGCCGTAACATCTTTTCTAAAAGCAGAAACGGTCTTGCGAGCTATTATTTTTCCGCCAATTGCCCCCTGTATGGCAATCTTAAACATCTGCCTGGGAATTTCATCGCGCAGCCTTTCACAGGCATGCCTTGCCCGTTCAACAGCCCTGTCCCTGTGGACAAGCTGAGAAAGAGCATCCACACGCTCTCCGTTTATCAGGATATCCACCTTTACAAGATCTGTATCTCTGTAGTCAATTAAATCATAGTCAAAGGATCCATAACCCTGCGTAACAGACTTGAGCCTGTCGTAAAAATCATAGATCACCTCTGCAAGCGGAAGTTCAAATATCATCTCAAGGCGTTTATTTGTAAGATATTGATAGGTTGTGTTAATTCCCCGTCTGTCAAGGCATAGTTTCATTACCGTTCCCATATAACGGTCAGGGATTATTATTGATGCGCGAATAAAAGGCTCCTGTGTCTGCTCAATACCGGCGGGATCAGGATATAAAGCAGGATTATCAATTATTATTGTTGAGCTGTCCTGCATAATAAGCCTGTATCGCACGGACGGCGCGGTTAGTATCAGAGAAAGATTATATTCACGCTCAAGCCGTTCCTGCACCACCTCAAGATGAAGGAGCCCCAAAAAACCGCAACGAAAACCAAAGCCCAGAGCAGCGGAACTATCCTTTTCATAAATAAGGGAAGCATCATTTAGTTTGAGCTTCTCTAATCCAGCGGTCAATTCTTCATATTCATCAGAAGACACAGGGTAGATGGAAGAAAAAACAACCGGTTTTGCCTCCTTGAATCCCGGCATAGGTGTTTTGCAGGATCGATCTCTTAATGTAATTGTATCACCGCATCTTGTATCGCTTACTGTTTTTATTCCTGCAATAACATATCCGACCTGACCTGCGGAAAGCTCCTTGCAGGGAATCTGTTTTAACTGAAATATTCCGACCTCCTCAACCCTGTAAACCGCATTATTGGACATAAAAGAAATAACATCACCCGCTTTCATCCTTCCCTGAAACACACGAAGATGAACTATCGTGCCCCGGAAAGGATCGTAGTGGGAATCAAAAATCAAAGCTTTAAGCGGCGCTTCTGAATCTCCGGACGGCGGCGGCAGTCTTGTTGCAATTCCCTCAAGAACATCGTCGATCCCGATGCCCTCTTTTGCTGAAGTAAGGATTGCCGATAAAGGATCGAGACCGAGATCCTTGTCTATCTGCTTTTTAACCTTATCAATATCAGCGGACGGCAGATCTATCTTGTTTATCACGGGAATAATTTCAAGATCGTGCTCCATGGCAAGATAAAGATTAGCGAGGGTCTGCGCTTCAACACCCTGGCTGGCATCTATCACAAGAAGAACCCCTTCACATGAAGCAAGAGCTCGTGAAACTTCATAAGTAAAATCCACATGGCCTGGTGTATCTATAAGATTCAATATATATGTATTGCCATCTCTTGCAGTATATGGAAGGCAAACAGTCTGGCTCTTTATTGTAATGCCCCGCTCCCGCTCTATGTCCATGGTGTCAAGTATCTGGTCCTTAAAATCCCGATCCGTTACAATATCAGTGAATTGTATAAGGCGATCCGACAGAGTCGATTTACCGTGATCAATATGAGCTATAATGCTAAAGTTTCTTATATTTTTCATTTTATATAGCAGGGACAGGAAATAGGATAGAGGATAGAGAATAGAGGATAATTGACGGACATGTTTCCTCTTTCCCCTATCCTCTTTCCTCTTCCCCCTATCCTCTATCCTCTATCCTATTTATTTAGCGCCTGCGTGAGAATCTAAAATTTACATGAATAAATGTTGTTCCAATATGTTATAGGAGAAAATGTTGTTCCAATATGTTATAGGAGAAAATGACTTAGCGCTGATGCTTTAAAAAGTTGACAGAATTTGTTTTATTTTTTATAAAAAAAATTAAAGAAAAATTCAAAAAGATAATATTTCTATCAGATTATTTTTGATAATGTCAACAAGGTCTCAAGAATGAATTCCAATATATTAATAGTCGACGACGACGCAGCTATTAGAGAAGCTATGCACGAATTCATAGAATTGGCGGGATTCAGTGTTTTCACTGCTTCCAGCGGCGAGGAGGCTCTCGAATTATTAAAGCCAAACAATATTTCTGTTGTAATAACCGATATGATGATGCCTGGAATGAACGGTCTCGAGCTTACAGGATTAATAAAGAAAAACTATGATACAGATGTCATCATAATGACCGGTTATAGCGATAAATACTCTTATGAACAGGCAATCAGCAAAGGCGCAAGCGACATTATCTTTAAACCAATGCACTTTAAGGAACTACTGCTAAGGTTAAAAAGAGTACTTAAAGAAAGACAGCTCAAAAAAGAACGCTCAACAATGCTGAAGAATCTTGAAGAGCTTGCAATAACCGACGAACTGACACAACTTTATAATTCAAGGCATTTTTTCAAACAATTGGACATGGAGGTTTACAGATCCAAGCGTTACGAGCATCCACTTTCACTTCTGTTTTTAGATGTTGATCGTTTTAAAAAATACAATGATGCTTACGGGCACCTTCAAGGTGACAAGGTTCTGATCAGACTTAGCCGGATAATCAAGTCTTGCCTTAGAACAATGGACTCCGCTTATAGATATGGCGGAGAAGAATTTACCGTTATCCTTCCGGAAACACAAGGCAAAGAGGCGCTTATTGTTGCAGCAAGAATAAAAGCTTTAATGGAGGCTGAAAAATTTACACCTGAACCCGGCAAAATAGTTAAGGTAACTATAAGTATAGGTGTCACAGAATATTGCCCTGATGAAAGCGTTTCAAACTTTGTTGAAAGAGCGGACAAGGCGATGTATATTGCCAAACAAGAAGGCAGAAACCGGGTCGCTTCGCTTAATTGCGAATTTAGGGATTGAGGGATTGAGGGATTGAGGGATTGAGGGATTTCTGATTTACTGCTATTCTCTGGAATCGTAATCCCGCAAATACTTTCTAAGTCCCTTGGTTTGCTTACGACATTCTGAAGCAATCTCATAAGCCTTTTCAAACTGATTTTGGTTAATATATTTACAGTCTAATGCCCTGTATAATTGGGATTGCACTTCACTGCACGATCTTTGAGAATACCCTAAGAACCGGATAAATTCACGAGTTGAACCATCGTCAAAGCCTTCCGCTATATTGTCCATTACAGACCCGGCAGCGCTCCATATTTGATTCCTCAAGCTGAAATCCTTTGAACATTTCCCTTGATTGATTAAATCGAAAATGACCTTGCATAGCTCCCTCGACTTTTTCCAGCATGGTAATTCCTCAAACCTCTTGTAATTCATAATCCCCTAATTCCTGAATTCCTGAATTCCTGAATTCCTGAATCCCTGAATTCCTGAATCCCCTAATTCCTCAATCCCTCAATCCCTGAATTCCTCAATACGCATACTCAAGTCCACGCTTCTTGCCGAATGGGTAAGAGCTCCAACAGAGATAATATC
>JAYENE010000470.1:0-8851 GCA_034721935.1 Thermodesulfobacteriota bacterium | reverse complement strand
AGCTTTTTATAAAAGGATTGCTCTAAGTTATTTCTTTACGCTCACTTATGTGCGAGTTTCAGCCGTTCTTAAATTTAATTGTCCGCTGCCTCAGGTTGACCAGATAATGAGTTTGTAAATTTCTGAATGAACTCGTAGAAAGTCAAAAATCAAGTCACTCATTTCAGGAATCAAATTTTAGGTTGACTGTTTCATTTATCTGACCTAATTATTAAAAATTCCTTTAGCTTATTGGAGCGAAGCGTAAATCCCTTCTCGCGGGGCTCCAGTCCGCCGCATATAGGAGGAATTCAACCATAATGAAAGCAGATAATATGTCTTTTTCAATCGCCATTGCAGGGAAGGGGGGCACAGGAAAAACAACTTTAGCAGGCATGCTGATTAGATATTTAGTTGGTAAGGGAAAGACTCCTGTTCTTGCGATAGATGCCGATTCCAATGCTAATTTAAATGAGGTGCTTGGCCTTGAAGTTGCCGATACGCTCGGCAATGCCCGCGAAGAGATGAAAACCGACAAAGTCCCTGTCAGTATGAGCAAGAATGTTTTTATGTCAATGAAACTGGAACAGGCTATAGTTGAGGCAGACGGATACGACCTGTTGGTTATGGGACAGCCTGAAGGGGCGGGCTGTTATTGTGCTGCAAATAATCTACTTGCAGGATTTATGGAGCGGCTAAGCGACAATTATCCTTATATTGTCATGGATAATGAGGCTGGAATGGAGCATATAAGCCGGTTGACCACAAGAAATGTTGACCTCCTTCTTGTTGTTTCCGACACATCAAGACGCGCTCTTCAGACTGCATCAAGAATCAATGTGCTCGCAAAAAATCTCAGTGTAGTGGCCGGCAAAAGCTATCTTGTTCTAACCAGAGCAAATGAGGCTTTGCCCGATCCGGTCCGTAATATGATTAAAAATGAGGGGCTTGAGCTTGTGGGGACAATACCTGAGGATAGTGCGGTATACGAATATGACTTAAATGGACGTCCAACGATCGAACTGCCACATGATAATCGGGCCGTAAAAGCGGCATTTATGATATTTGATACAATTATTAATTAACCCGGATATTTTATGTTAGTCATGAGATATCCGGACTAACCGCGACTTGAAGAGAAGTATATGAAAAAAACAGGTTTTTTATTTGATGAAAGATATCTGCTTCATGATACCGGTTCCTATCATCCGGAAGCGCCTGTAAGGCTTCAGGCTGTTTACCAGGGAATAAAAGAGGCCGGACTTCTTTCCACGCTCACTTTGATTGATGCCAGCCTTTCGGATCTAAAATGGATCGAGGCTGTACACGACAAAGAATATATTAAGCGCTTTAAAATGGCCTGTCTTTCAGGCAACTCAACATTCGACTGCCCCGATAACCAAATATGTCAGGCAACATATGAGACAGCTCTTCTGGCTGTCGGAGGTATCCTTGATGCAACACGTCTTGTCATGAACGCCGAAATCGACAATGCCTTCTGTGCTGTGCGGCCTCCAGGGCACCATGCTGAAATTAACAAGGCAATGGGATTTTGCTATTTCAACAATGTAGCAATTGCAGCAAGGTATCTGCAAAAAGAATGGGGCATAAAAAGGGTTGGAATTGTTGATTTTGATGTTCATCATGGCAACGGTACGCAGCATATATTTGAAGATGATCCAAGTATCTTTTATTATTCGATTCACCAGCACCCTTCATTTGCTTATCCCGGCACAGGGAGAGAATTTGAAGAAGGGGAAGGGGCCGGATTGGGATTTACCAAAAATTCTCCGGTGTTACCAGGCAAGGGGGATAGTGAGTATAAACGCCTTATAAAAAGGGACCTTTTTCCTGCCTTTGAATCATTTAAGCCCGAGGTAATTATTATATCATGCGGTTTTGATGGTCATGTTGATGATGATATGTCGGACATCAAGCTGTCAACTGAAGGTTTTTCATGGATAATAAAAAGCTTGGTCGAAATGGCGGATAAGTATTCAAACAAAAGGCTGATTTCCATTCTTGAAGGGGGATACTCCCTTAAACGTCTTCCCGAGCTTGCAAAAAACCATATTGAAATTTTATTAAATAAATAATAAAAATTGGACTTAACTTTTAGACAAAACAAGAGATCTTGAACAAAAGTAGTGGAGGAAAAAATGTTTGTCAGCAAATCGATGACTAAAAAGGTTATCACAATCAACAAAGATGCTGATATTTTTGAGGCAAAAAAGAAAATGGCCGAGCATCGAATACGTCATATTCCTGTTGTAACCAAGGATTATCACCTGATCGGAATCGTCTCGGATCGTGACGTTAGAAGCGCCATGCCATTAAGCGATTACAAAAGTAAAACAATAAAGGATAAAATTGCAAAGCTCAAAATAAAAGACATCATGACAATAGATCCTGTTACTATTTCTCCATTACATACCATTCAAGATGCCCTTGTGCTTATCCAGAAAATACGCGTTGGGGCATTTCCTGTCGTAGATGAACAGGGAAAGCTCAGAGGTATTATCTCTGTACGCGATCTTCTTCGCGCGTTTATCAATGTTATGGGTATGGAAGACCCCGGAACATTAATGTGCATTATTGTGGAAGAAAAGTTAGGCCAGATGAAAAAAGTTGTCGATGCAATAACTGAAGAACGCATTTCTTTTGGAAGCATTATGGTGGCAAGATACTGGGATGAAGGAAAACGGGCGGTTTTCCCGTATCTATTGACTCAAAATATAACCTCTTTAAAGAAAAGATTTAAAAACATGGGCTATGAGGTGCTGGACCCAATGAAATGGTATATTGATCAACTGCCCAAAAACCAATGAAGCAGTTAGCTTTTATGTAAAATCAAAATCTTAATTAAAGACAGAGACTTTTGCATAACCCCATTATTGTCATTGCGAGCGAAGCGAAGCAATGTAACTTCTCAATAAGTTGGGCAATAGCATCTGCCCTGTTTTGTCAATTATAATTATCCCCATATGACTTGATACTAAAATATTGCAGAAGTGTGTACAACTGTCCTTGCACAACAGAGAATTTATTATTGAAAATCGTATCAAGTCATATGAGGACATCTATAGTTGGTCGTGTGATGAGAAATCTCTCGCAGGGGCGGCTTTACGCCGCCTGCCGAGTCGATTCTGGCGGGATAAACCCGCCCTTACGGCTGTGATTCCGAATATAGCCAGAGGTTATTGAGAAGTTACGAAGTAATCTCATAACACATTGATAAGCCACGAGATTGCCGCGTCGTTTCGCTCCTCGCAATGACCAAAATTGGGCAAAAGTGGAGTTACGCATAGCTCTCTAAGGAACGGGGACGAATTAACTTCCACAAGTAGGCGCATAGATTTGGGTCAAATTTGTTCGATCTCAGATCGCAAAAGTTGATGGAATAGCAGGCTATTTCAAGATTTTTGTGATTTGAGGTCGGGCAAAGGTGGCCTGAAGCTGTGATGCATAGTTGGGGAAGTTATTTCGTCCCCGTTCCTAACCTTGAACTGTGAACTTTGGAACCCTGAACCTGAGTAGTTACATACTCTTTAGTTTTTTAGACAGGTAGCTTTGCTTAACCCCTATTGATTCGGCTGTTTTTGCAACATTATTATCATGTTGCAAAAGTTTTTTTTGGATAAATTCTTTTTCAAAGACCTTTTTTGCATCCTTTAAGTGATCGATTATAAACAACTGCGATTCAACAAGCCCCAAACCTTCCCCGAGGTTCGAATTATATGGCGCGGGTATATCGAAAGCATCAATTATATCATTTTCCGCCATGATAGCCATACGCTCCACAAGATTTTTCAGTTCTCTGACATTTCCCGGCCATGAGTGGACACATAAGATATCGAGCGCTTTCCTGGTTATCTCCTTTCTTTTACTGTGATTTTGTTTTGCGCTTTCATCTAAAAAGGTTTCAATTAGAAGCGGAATATCCTTGCAACGATCCTTAAGGCTTGGGACTTCGATAGGTATTACATTCAACCGAAAGTAAAGATCCTCTCTAAAGCTTCCCTTTTCAATCTCCCTTTCAAGATCTTTGTTGCTGGCGGCAATTAGCCTGGCATTGACACTTAGTGTTCTGCTTCCTCCGACACGCTGGAATTTTTGTTCCTGCAACACGCGAAGAATTTTGGCCTGAGTCCTTAAACTCATATCACCTACTTCATCAAGAAAAATCGTTCCATTGCCTGCCAGCTCAAATTTGCCTCTTTTCTTGCTGGTCGCTTCCGTAAACACCCCTTTCTCGTGGCCAAACAGCTCGCTTTCAATCAGCTCTTCCGGAATTGCGGCGCAACTGACATCAACAAAGGGTTGATCCGCCCTTGGACTTAACTGGTGAATTGTACGCGCAACAAGCTCCTTGCCTGTGCCGTTTTCTCCTGTGATAAGGATCCATGCATCTGTCGGGGCTGCAATCGCTATCTGCTTTTTCAGAGCTGCAATTGGAGAGCTATTTCCGCTTATCGAGTGCTTTTCTATTGTCTTTTTCCGAAGATATCTGTTTTCCTCTTCAAGCCTCCTGAAATTTAGCGCATTATTAATCGCAACAATTACCTTGTCAATCGAAAGCGGTTTTTCAATTAAATCAAATGCTCCAAGCTTTGTGGCCTTAACAGCGGTCTCTATTGTCCCATGTCCGGATATTATTATTACCTGGATAAACGCGTTATTTTTTTTAATCTCCTTTAATGTCTCAATTCCATCGATACCCGGCATCCATATATCAAGCAAAACAAGATCCGGTGACTCGCTATCTATAATCTTTAAGGCTTCATATCCATTGGTGGCCGTTATGACCTCAAAACCTTCATCAGAAAGCAGGCCGCTTAAAGACTTGAGTATGGATGGTTTGTCGTCAACAATCAAAACAGATGGAAACATACGGTCTCCCTTGGTTCATGGTTCAAAGTTCACTGAAAATCTGAAGCTGTCGATTCGTTAGCTTAATTGCGAATTTAGGAATTAGGGAATTTAGGGATTAAAGGTATTCTGTTAATTTTACTTCCTCAATTCCTCAATCCCTTAATTCCTTAATTCCTCAATCCCTACACAGGCAGCTCTATTACAAATTTGGCTCCTTGAGGCTGGTTGTCCTGCACCTGTATCATACCGTTATGATCAGCAACAATCGTGCTGACAATTGTCAGGCCTAATCCCATGCCTGTCTTTTTTGTTGAAAAATATGGTTCAAAAAGATGTGTCTTGTCTTCATCAGAAATGCCTGGGCCATTATCGGCGACCTCAATCCGAACAATGTTTAAAACAGGATCATTGGTTAATGTGATCGAAATTTTACCAGTTGTCTTAATCGAAGCAATGGCATTATCAACAAGATTAATCATAGCCTGCTTAATCTGCCTGCGATCAATATTTAAAGGCGGGATATCCTCTGTCATGCTGATTTCGAAATCTATATTTGGATGCCCCCCTTTGTATAACGCTACTGTCTCTTCAATAATGGGCGGCAGGTCGCAGAATTCGGGATTTGCCGCAGGAAATCTTGCAAACGCAGAAAACTCATTTACAAGGTTCCGAATCAAATCCACATGATCAATTATCATCTGAATACATTCCTCAAAAACCGGTTCATTTATCTGTTTTGAATATCTTCTTTTTAGACGCTGAGCCGAAAGAAAAACCGGGGTTAAGGGATTTTTAACTTCATGGGCAATCCTGCGCGCAACTTCACGCCATGTCGCAATGCGCTGGGCCTTTTCCAGTTCCGTAAGGTCATCAAAGACCATTACTATGCCTATATGATTCCCCGCGTCGTCTTTAAGCGCATTAGCATGCATCATAAAACTACGCTGCCTTCCTTCTAATGTTAATCTAAGCGGAAGCCTGATATCATCCTCCCGGGTTCGGGTCAGATTATCAATTATTTCTTCTGCGAAATTCAGATGTTGCCCTTTAAACAGATTTTTATAGTTTTTATTCAGCATATCCTTTGGTATGAGATTGAGCATCTTTTCAGCCGATTTGTTTATCGTTAATACAAGCCCGCTTGAGCCAAGAGTTATTACGCCGGCAGAAACATTCTTTAATACTATTTCCATATGCTGCCGTCTTTTTTCTATCTCAACATTTTGCTCGCGAAGCATACCTGCGGAAAGCTCTAATTGTTCTCTGCTGATCCGCAAATCTTTTGTCATCTTATTAAATGAATCAACAAGACTGCCGATTTCAGCATCAGCCACAGGACCGATGCTGAATCCCAAATCTCCTTCCGCAACCCTTCGTGTCCCCTCGGCAAGCTCCATGATCGGTATTGTAATAGATTTCGCCAGATAAAAACCAACCCATATTGCGGAAAAAACAACAAGCAACGCCACGATTGAAAGGGTTATATGATAAGTTGTCTGGATCGGTTTCTTAAGAAGTATTATCTGTTGATATTCCTCAAAACCTCTTGATATGGATGCCATATTTTCAGAAAGATCCAGAGGAATCAAAACCGACAATACAACAAAAGCTTTGGCATCTGTATGATTTGCGCCAAAAGGAATGGTTCCGATCGTTCTTATTAACTCCCCTTTTGGAATTTTTTCAAAAACCGACCTTACCACTTTTGGCTCTATATCCTTTTGAAAATCATCAGCAGAAAGAACACTAAAAGGCTTATCTTCCAGTTCCCTGGCAAGGGCAAATGTGAGTCGGTTTGCATTCACGCTATAAATTTCAACAGCATCAATATTAAATGCCCTCTGAACAACCTGGACATAGTGGGAAAGGGCTTTTCTTTTTTTTGCAGATAGAAGTTTTTTAGTATTTATCTGGTAGGCAATTCTTTCCAGATAAAACCGGTTATTTTCTTCTGCATGATTATACAAGCGCCTTCCTACAAGCAATGAGTTTTCAAGGGCCTGCTCTACAGGGACATTAAACCAAAATTCAATGCTGGTTGTAATAAAGGTAATTGAAAAGAAAAAAAGCACAATCGTAGGCAAAAGAGTAAGCGCAATAAAGGCGGCCACAAGCCTCGTACGAAGCTTTGCCCCCATCACCTTGCGCTTTCTATCGTAAAGCAACTTTACCAGATTTCTAAATACAAGAAATATCAACAGGATAAGCAACAGCAAATTGATGTTGATCAATATGAACATCAATATTGTGTTAGAAATTGGAATCTCTGCCCCGAAATGTATTACCCTGTGTTCAGCAAAGGTCAGGATGGCAATAACAAAGGCAACTATGACAATCAGGATGCCTTCACGTTTCCGCCTTTTACGTTCTTCTTCTGAAACATGAGGCTTTGGACTTTTGAATATATTATTGCTCATGATAAATACGAAGAATTTTCGGTTTTCAGTAGATAAAATCTATTGTGTACCAGTCTGTTTCAATGTCCCATAAAGAAAACAGAATATAATGCAGATAAAAGGGAAGGGTTAGTTTGCCGAGCTCTGCCTTGGCTTTTATTTGATACTGGCTGCCTTTTTGCAGATTACTAAGCGAAATAATTTTTAAGCTGTCAATTTCAGTCATCAGCTTTTGGGCCTCTTCAAAAGATTGCGCAACAGACAGCTTATCCGTTTCCCGTGACCGTGTAATAACAAATTCCTTTTTCAGGCTATTGTATTTAATCGTATGGGTTATCTTTATATCGGCTATTTTATTGTCAAACCACATATTACGGACCTGGCACAGGGTAATATAGAAGGAAAAGGTTGCCGGCACCCCTTTTAGAACAGCTTTTTTTATCTTATCATTAAAAGCCCCTTCAACATTAAGAAAAACTAAAAGATCATCGCGTGTGTTGGTGATAATTATATCGGTCAGCCTTGCTTCATGTGCAAAGGCTGCATTTTGCATGACCAGTAATATGCAAAGAAATATGACACTATAGATGTATGCAGATGAATTGATACCACTTTTTAGTCTGATTCTTGCACACCCAGATTTATAAATGGTCATGTCAAGGTATCCTGTTTAAATTTCGTGGTAACGTGACGATAATTTCCCATAGCCAGACCTCAGAATACGACACCCAAATTGAGGAGTATTCCTGGACAATACGGTAATTGTTTAGTAGCTACAAATCAATATATACAATTTTTATTTACAATAAACATCATATATTGTGGTTTATGACAAAACTTCAAGGTGGTGAATGTCCAATTTATCTCAAAAATAGCTATAACATATTGTATTATTGGTAATTAATAACGAATTCTATATTTCTAATTCCGAGGTCTGCATAGCAGATATTTTTTTCGATTGTTGGATCAATTTTGGTGGATTAAGGAGCGTAAGCGACGAATCCACCCTACTATTCATTGTTTTTATTTATACTTCAAATTTAATTTTTTGTATTGAGCAGCGTTTACCACGAAATTTAAATAGGATACATGTCAAGTATCAGTTCATCTGCATGCATCTATAATTTTGCGGCAACTCAGTGACAACATAATATATAACCTGGGTTGAGCGGTTCAACGTTCACGGTTCCCGGTTGAAGAGCCCTAACTCACTATTAACAAAAGGAATATCAGTAGACTATAACCTTGGAACCCCTGGCCCAGACCTATCTTTCCAGTCCCAGTGCGTAGAAACTTTTGGCGCAGCATTCAATGCGATCGTGCCAAGCACGCATATTAAATCGTGCCGGGGAAGGCTTGAACCCTGAACCTTTGAACCTCTGAACCATAACTACTAAATGAAATAGAAGTTTATTGTCCAATAAATCACCCCTTAATTTGCAAAGATTTACGAGGTCTGGAAGAAGAACGCTTTTTATTAATCAGAAATTTACAAACTCATAATCTGGTCAACCTGAGGCAGCGGACAATTAAATTTAAGAACGGCTGAAACTCGCACATAAGTGAGCGTAAAGAAATAACTTAGAGCAATCCTTTTATAAAAA
>JAYENE010000469.1:6562-8909 GCA_034721935.1 Thermodesulfobacteriota bacterium | reverse complement strand
AAGTTACCACTATTTCTTTATAGTTATGGCAAGTTCTTTCTTTACGATTTCTTATTCGTGAGTTTTTCCTGGTTTAAATTTGATTATACCTGAAGCGCATTTATTTTCAAAAAGCTAAAGTGTTACATTTAATTAAGTAGTTAAGCTAACAGCTAATAGCTAAAGGCTAATAGCTCCATCCAGAAATTTTGTATTTATGGATGAAAACTAACTATCAAAAATTATATTTAATTTCCAGGCAATTATATTTAATTTTTAACTGGTGCGAGAGGGGAGACTTGAACTCCCACTCTGTTTCCAGAACTGGATCCTAAGTCCAGCGCGTCTACCAATTCCGCCACTCTCGCTAAGGGCCTTTGGCCACCTTTAGCCAATGGCTAATAGCCAATAGTCAAAGGTAAAACGAAGTTTTATAGGGCTCTTCAACCGGAAACCGTGAACGTTGAACCGCTTAACCCAGGTTATAGATTAAAGCTGGTTGCAAAATCCTTGATTTAATAATATATATAAAATTAAAAAAATATTATCAAACAATATATGATGAATTCGTAAAAAGTTAAAAAATCACTTTTTAGGGAACGTGTTAGGTATTAGGTGTCAAGTGTTAGGTGTTAAGTATTAAGAGCTTGATATGACAATTAAATGTTTTATCTTAACACCTAACACCTAACACTTAACACTTAATGAATTGGACTTTTTACGAGTTCATTAAAATTAAGGCAATCATTTTTTTATGTTTAATATAACTACACCAAATCGGATGAAACGGTTTTTCGCATTCATAATCTGTTTGTTAATGTTTGTGTGCTTTATGACGACCAATGGACATGCAGAGCTTAATTTATTTGACAGCAAGAAGATTGTTGTTTTAGACCCGGGGCATGGGGGGCATGATAAAGGCGCTCAGGGAACGGATGGAACATATGAAAAGACAATAACCTTAAACCTTTCCCAGATGATTGCAGCCGAACTCGAGAATAAATACAGGCCGGTTTTAACAAGGACTGGTGATTACAGGCTTGATATACCGGACAGAACCGCTGTTGCAAACCATCTTAAAGCAGACCTGTTTGTCAGCATACATATTGGTGGAAGTTTTCTTCATAAAGCAAGCGGAATAACCGTATATTATTTTAAAGAAATGTTGAGTCCTGATATAACTTTTAAAAGCGCAACATCAAAGATTTATAATTCAGACAGCGATCGGATAACCTGGAATAATATTCAAAAAAGGCATATAAAGAGAAGCAGGGCTTTGGCTAAATCAATGCAAACTCAGATTAATGACAGGATAAAATATATGGAAGCCAGGATAGAAGGCGCGGCGCTTGCAGTTTTGTCAGGCGCGGATATGCCTGCTATACTTATTGAGATCGGATACATAACCAACCCTGGCGAAGAGAAAAAGCTGTGTGACACACGAATCCTGTCCGAATTTGCAAAAGTAATAAGCAAGGCAATAGACAATTTTTTGTCAGAAAAAGATTAACGATATAACTTGCGCTTATAAATAAAGCGTGATAGAAAAGTCAATCTATTATCGGGGCGTGGCGCAGCCTGGCAGCGCGCCTGCTTTGGGAGCAGGAAGTCGGAGGTTCAAATCCTCTCGCCCCGACCAGTAAAGAATCCTGGCCCAAAGGACCAGGCTTTGGTTATCCCCAGAGGGGATTTACTTTATTGAAAGTTCATTTTCTTATTGAAATTCCAAATAACAAATCCTAAAAAACAAACAAATAACGTAAGCGTTCACAAGTTCACGGTTCAGGGTTATTTTTCTTGGAGTGCTGGGTTAACTGCTATGCATGTTAGCCCTTAGCTCTTAGCTTTTAGCTAACAGCGGCTATCAACGTAAGGCGGAACAGCATGCAAATTCAATCAGTAGGGGCGGGTTTGAAACCCGCCGGACAAAACCAAATCCATCAGTAGGGGCGGGTTTGAAACCCGCCGGACAAAACCAAATCCATCGTAGGGGCGGGTTTAAAACCCGCCCCTACTGATTGATTGCGAAATTGGTATAGAGGACAAAATGGCGAAAGGGTCCTGCTTTATGTTGGTAGCCGCTAACAGCTAATGACTAACAGCTTTATCCTGAACCTTTGAATCTTGAACCTGTGAACCTGTGAACGGTTACCAAATAACTAATGACCGAAATTCAAAATCCCAAACAAAAAAACAATCGCTTTGAACCGGTTTGTAATTTGTAATTTGAGATTTATTTGTAATTTGGGACTTGGGATTTGTGATTTAAGACACCAAATTCCATGGCAGAGCCGGAGAACTCTGATCTGGCCCAAAGGACCAGGTTTTTCAGGGCAAAATAATAAATAATATCGGGTAGTTAGGTTTT
>JAYENE010000469.1:0-6462 GCA_034721935.1 Thermodesulfobacteriota bacterium | reverse complement strand
AATTTGGGACTTGGGATTTGTGATTTAAGACACCAAATTCCATGGCAGAGCCGGAGAACTCTGATCTGGCCCAAAGGACCAGGTTTTTCAGGGCAAAATAATAAATAATATCGGGTAGTTAGGTTTTGTTTTTAAGGATAGGGGTGCTTCATAATCATACGCTCATGAGTTTCGCTTCTAATTTATCCTCCTTTAGAGTGATAAGAACATAACCGCCAAGGCCGAACATCCCAGGATTCAATACCTTTGTCCTGCCGATAAAATCCTCTGATCTTGCTTCATGAATATGGCCGGTGAGACATATATCCGGCTGGACACGCCGGATAAATTCCATTACTGCCCTGTTACCAACGTTTTCACCTGAAGGAAGTCTGGCTGCCTTTGTTCCAAGGGGAGGATCATGGGCCACCAGAATCAGTTTCGGTAAATGTTTTACCTTCGCGTAAGCCTCTTCCAGCCACTTAACAAAAGTGGCATTGGATACTTCTGACGGCGTCATAAAAGGGGTTGGAGTGGAGCAACCCACACCAAATATTCCGAGACCTTCAGCAAGCTGTTTCCCCTTAAGGTGAATATTCCAACCCTTCTCCTCTAAATAGTCTGTTACTTCGGACCGATCCATATTGCCAAGCAGCGCGTAGATATTAGGATTCATCCTTTCCACAGGGTCAAGAATCTCAGCCGCTTTGCAGGCATCGCCTCTATTTGTTATGTCACCGCTGATAATAATTCCATTTGCAATATCAAAATTGGGGATTTTATCGGGAGGAAAGAGATTTTCGTGAATATCTCCAAATCCTATCCAAAACTTCTCTACTCTATTCATAAAATAATGCCTTTGTTTTAAATGCCATCAGAAATTTGAAAACTCATTATGAGATTAACCAGAGCCGGCAGACAATTAAATTTAAGAACGGCTGAAACTCATGCATAAGTGAGCGTAAAGAAAGAACTTAGAGCAATCCTTTTATAAAAAGCCTGCTAAACCCGACATTATCCGACTTATAGAAAATTGTATTTGGTTGTCGTTCTTTCTTAACGCTCACTAACACGCTCAAACAGTCAGCCGTTTTAAATTTAACTGCCCGCCGGTTCTGGTTGTCAACAGGTTGCTTTTGAGTTTTCAAATTTCTGGCCATTGATTTTAATTCTGGTAATCTTAATTAATTTATACCTAAGTTGAGCGATTTATTGCGAAGATATGTGCCGAGATCTTGATGCATAAGGGTTTGCGAAAACCACAGGCATACCCGTGGATATGTCGAGGATTTTCGCGAATCCTTGATGCGCAAGAGATCGGTGCAGATCGAGTAAAAAATCGCTCAATTTAGGTTATAATATCAAATATAATATCGTACTGCAACGGAAAAAATGTTATAAGTAGAAGACGAGGAACTTCACTTTTTATGAGTCTATCAAACTTAGTGGTATATATGAATGTTAAAATATTAAAATATTTATTGACAATATGAAAGATAGTCATTATTTTTTAATTGTTTTGAGTATATTCTCATAATGGAGATATCATGGTTAGACCACGAAAGAAGCGTATAGTAGCTTTTGATCCGGATGTAAGCTACTTTAAACCAAGAGGCATTTCCATGATTGACCTGGAGGAGACACATCTCACTGTTGATGAATGTGAAGCCATAAGGTTAACCGACCTTCTTGATATGTCATACGAGGAGGCCGGTGAACAGATGGGGGTATCCAGAGCGACATTCGGAAGGATTATTGAGCGGGCAAGAAGGAGGGTCGCAGATGCTATTATTAATGGAAAGGCAATAAATATTGAGGGCGGGAATTACAGTGTAATCAACGAAAAGCGAATATTTATGTGCCGCAAATGCAATAATACATGGGAGGAACCATGTGGAACTGGAAGACCCAAAAATTGTCCATCATGCAGCCACGAACAATTTTATCGGATTTGGGGAAAAATGGATGACACATAACAATAATATTAGAGGAGAGGTATAATGGTTACACATGAAAAAGCAAGCCCTGGCACGGCTGAAAAGAAACAAGAAAAGACTGAGCAAGATGTTCTGGTAGAGCTGTCTCTAAACAAAATAAAAAATAAGTTTATTGTTATGAGCGGCAAAGGGGGTGTCGGCAAGACAAGTGTGTCTGTTAATCTTTCCATAGCCCTTGCCAACAAAGGTTATAAGGTTGGGATTATGGATGTTGATCTGCATGGTCCTGATGTCCCCAGAATGCTCGGGCTTAAAGGAATATTGAGTTTGGATCAAACTCAAAGGCTGATGCCGATGAGCGCTATAAAAAATTTGCATGCGGTTTCGATCGAATCCCTTACACAAGACAAGGATGCTGCGATAATATGGAGAGGTCCGCTCAAACATTCTGCGATTAGACAATTTATCGCCGATATTGAATGGGGCGAGCTTGATTTTTTGATTATCGATGCTCCTCCAGGAACAGGTGACGAGCCTCTTACCGTTGCCCAAACTATTAAAGATGCAAAGGCAATTATTGTCACCACACCGCAGGAGGTGGCTCTTGCAGATATCAGGAAATCAATCAGTTTCTGCAAAACAGTAAAAATGGAAATCTTTGGTCTTATTGAGAACATGAGCGGTTTTACATGCCCTAATTGCGGTGAAAAGATTGATCTGTTCGGAAGCGGCGGCGGGGAAAAAACAGCCAGTGCAATGGGAGTAACCTTTCTTGGTAAAATTCCCTTTGATCTTAATATAGTGTCATGTGGTGATACAGGCGTTTCTTTTCAAGAAAAATATAAAGATTCTGAGGTAACAAAAGCTGTTGCCGATATCGCCGAAAAAATGTCAAAATTAGTGTAAAAAACGTAACTACTCAGGTGGATAGGCTAAAGGCTAAAGGCTTTTAGGGAAAAGAATCAAAAAATCACTTTTTACGAAACGTGTTAAGTGTTAGGTGTTAAGTGTTAAGAGCTTGATATGACAATTAAATATTTTATCTTAACACCTAACACCTAACACTTAACACCTAAATTAACTGGAGGATTATTAATATGAAATTTGCGATACCGTTAGCCGAAGGAAAACTCACAGCTCATTTTGGGCATTGTCAGGAAGTTGCAATAATCGAAGTTGAGAATGATCAGATCAAGGATAAAAAGATTCACGTTCCTCCTCTGCACGAGCCTGGGGCGCTTCCGAGATGGCTTCATGAAATGGGCGCAGATGTGATTATTGCCAGTGGAATGGGACAGAGAGCAATTGATCTTTTCAGCCAGAACAACATTAATGTGGTTATCGGCGCGCCTTCTCTGGAGCCTGAAGGACTGGTTACGAGCTATATTGACGCTACTCTTGAAACCGGTGATAACTTCTGCGACCATTAATTCAAGGCCGTGAGGCATGCCCTGGTTGTTATGAAGCGCCTAAAATGCCTAAAGTATGTTAAAGCGCCTAAAGCCCGCCCTGGTGCGACACATTAGTATATTTGGATAGCCAATGCATCATTCTAAGACTGACTTTTTTACTGTATAGTAGTTGTGACCGGTCTGGGCCAGGGTTAAGGAGTCGCTTCGCTCCATTAATTCACATAGAATTGGCAACGCTGAAGGCACATTCCTTAACTTTAGGCATTTTAGGCGCTTTAGCTCATTTTAGGCGCTTATTTTTGTGTAATCGTATAAGTTTAAAAAGTGTCAACTATTTTTGACCTAATTTTGAAAGGCGCCAATGAAAGACTATAAATATCTGTTTGGCCCAGTACCATCCCGTCGATTCGGGCGGTCTCTTGGTGTTGATCTGAGTCCTTACAAGACATGCAGTCTGGATTGTGTGTTTTGCCAGTTAGGACGAACTACCCAAAAAACTGTGACCAGGCAAGAATATGTCCCGACAGATATGGTATTATCCGAACTGAAAGACTGGCTAAAAAGAGATGGCGGAGCAGACTACATTACCCTTTCCGGTTCAGGGGAGCCTACATTGCATTCCAGCTTCGGGAAAATACTTGAGTTCATACGCTCAAAGAGCACAATTCCTGCTGTACTCTTGACTAACGGTACGATGTTAAACTTTCAGGAAGTGCGTGATGCGGCATCTCGTGCCAACGTTGTGAAGCTTTCTCTGAGCGCTTGGGACCAGGCTTCCTATGGGTGGGTGAACCGCCCCCATCCACATTTGCTGTTCGATCACCTGATCGAAGGGCAGAAGGCTTTACGTGCGCAATTCAAAGGACAGTTGTGGATGGAGGTCTTTCTGGTGGGAGGGATTAACTCGATGCCTGCGGATGTTCGCAAGATTGCGGTTCTTGCAAAGGAAATCGGTCCGGACCGCATCCAGCTCAATACGGCTGTTCGTCCACCGGCGGAGGATTTTGCCACTGCCCTGTCCAGAGAACGTATGGAGGCGCTGGCCCCTCTGTTTCACCCGACAGCAGAGGTTATTGCGGAGTTCAGGGCGAAGCATGCAAACCATATACAGATAAACCAGGAAACAATTTTTTCCATGTTACAACGACGACCATGTACAGCGGATCAGATTGCGGATATATTCGGTATGCATCTCAACGAGGTGTCAAAATACCTTGGCAATCTTATGAGAACTGATAAGATCCGCACAGAACGTAAAAATACTGCTGTATATTACGCAGCGAAAAACATAAGTATTTAAATTAAAGGGTTCACAGTTCAAAGGTTCAGAGGTTGATGTTTCCAGCGATTAACCTTGAACCCTGAACCTTGAACCCTGAACCTTGAACCCTACATAGGAGGTAAGTAATATGAAAATAGCAGTCACATCCACAGGACCCACACTTGATGATACAGTAGAGGCGCGTTTCGGACGGTGCCCCTACTTTCTGATTATCGATTCAGACACCCTTGAATTTGAAGCGCTTGATAACGCAAATATTGCTTTAGGCGGAGGCGCGGGGATTCAATCTGCCCAGCTCATGGCGGAGAAAGGCGTATCAACAGTTTTGACCGGAAACTGCGGGCCCAACGCGTTTCAAACTTTTGGCGCGGCTAACATACAAGTGATAACCGGAGTAAGCGGACAGGTACGTCAGGCTGTTGAGCAATATAAATCCGGCGCTCTATCCAGCACCACTACTCCAAATGTGCAAAGTCATTTTGGAATGGGCATGGGCGGCGGCAGAGGTATGGGCGGGGGCGGAAGAGGCGTGGGCGGCGGCGGAAGAGGCATGGGCGGCGGCGGCGGAATGGGTATGGGCGGCGGAATGGGTATGGGGCGTGGAATGGGTATGGGGCGTGGAATGGAAGCCTCAACATTGGCCGGTGCAGCTCAGCCCGAATCCACTGCGTTATCAGAAGAAAAGAGCCTCAAAGATCAGGTAAATGAATTGCGCAAACAGATTGAAACCCTTCAATCAAGCATCAATGCAATAACAAAAAAATAAGTAAAGGATTGAGGAATTGAGGAATTTAGGAATTCGCAATTCCTCAATCATAGCTCTTTTTTGTGTTCTTCGTGTTCTTTGTGGTGAAAGAAATATAAGATAAGGAGCAAATAATGATTATTAGTGTTGCAAGCGGGAAAGGAGGTACAGGAAAAACAACTGTAGCCACCAACCTGGCCGTTTCCCTTAAATCTAATGTCCAGATTTTGGACTGCGATGTAGAAGAACCCAATTCGCATCTTTTTATTCAGCCCGTTATTGAAAAGGTTAATACAATTACAACTCCTGTTCCTGAGGTGGATATGGGAAAGTGCAGCTTATGCGGAAAATGCGGGGAAATATGCCAGTTCAAGGCCATTGTAGTTATCGGTGATACTGTATTGGTGTTTCATGAATTGTGTCACAGTTGCGGTGGCTGCGTACTGGTATGTCCTGAAAAGGCCATTACCGAAACAGGCCGCGAATTAGGCGTCATCGAACAAGGGCACAGAAATGGCCTTGAATTCGTGCATGGGCGGTTAAGAGTCGGGGAGGCAATGTCTCCTCCTTTAATCACAAAAGTACGCGAATATACCCGGCCTGGCGTATTGACCATCATTGATGCCCCTCCGGGAACTTCATGCCCTGTAATTGCTTGCATGACAGGCGCTGATTTTGTCTTGCTTGTCACAGAACCTACCCCTTTTGGTCTGCATGATCTTAAGCTGGCTGTTGGGGCCGTCAAGATCCTTGGGATTCCGTGTGGCTTGGTTATCAACCGTTCAGACATGGGAAATGATCAGGTAAAGGTTTATGCCGAGCAGGAAAATGTTCCTGTTTTAATGGAAATTCCTTTTGACCGACGTATTGCAGAGGCCTACTCAAGAGGAAAAATGATCGTCGAGGTAATGCCCGAATGGGAAGAAAGGTTTGCAAAATTATATCATCAAATCAAAGAAATTGTATCTTCTAATATATGATTGAGGGATTGAGGGATTGAGGAATTGAGGAATTGAGGAATTGAGGAATTGAGGAATTGAGGGATTTAGGAATTTAGGAATTGAAGGTATTCTATTGATTTTAATTCCTCAATTCCTCAATCCCTCA
>JAYENE010000468.1:0-1999 GCA_034721935.1 Thermodesulfobacteriota bacterium | reverse complement strand
CTTTAATGTTTTGCGGCATTTCGGCGGGCAAGTCCTTCGTGGAAAATTCTTTTTTCTCCAAAAAGATATCTGTAATCGACAAATCCGCCGCATTCATAAACTTGAGAATTTTCTTTTTCTTCTCTTCCTTCTCACATTCGCTGGTGCTGAACCCTGGATGGATGTTTCCTCCCTGATCGATAACATGCAGCTTATGATCAAACCAGTTGAAAACCGGCTTAAGCTGTTCATTGTTCAACTGAATCGCAGTTGAAAGAAAAAGCGCGTTGCTGCGGGTGGCCTCCTGCCAGACCTTGCGGCGGCCGGTGAATTTAGGACCAAAATACCAGACATCCTTTTGGGTCTCAAGATCGTAGTTACGTTCAAACCACTTTTGCGCCCTGCCTTCAGGATAGGCAAACAACCATTCCCCGGTTACTCTTTTGGAATTTACAGAAAAACCATACTGATAACGAATACCGTTCTGGATAAACAGGACTTCAAACTCGGAAGGGTTTTGGCTGCTTTGCCAGTTAAACAGAAACGGTGTTGCGTCAATTTTTTCGCCTTCCTGGCTTTCTTTGGCTGAAGACAAGACAAATCTCTGCATAAAAGCAATGGCTTGGACCAGATTGCTTTTGCCGGCGGCGTTTGGACCATAAACAACGGCAGAATGAAGAAGTCGTGGCAAATTTGATGCAGGTGAGACGAAACTGTTTTCTTCCCGCAATTCGGTAGCGGTGTTTGCCGTTAGTGTTAGTAACTGGGTTGTCAGGAATGATCGATAATTGGTAACGCTAAATTCAATAAGCATGATAGAACTCCCTTAAAAATATAATTTAGCATTAATTATTGCAAAAAAATTGCAAAAATCAAGATAAAACTGCCCAAGCTCGTTTTTTTATACGTCCTGTCCAGGTAAAAGTCTTACCCTGCATGGATGGTTACTATTTAATCTTCCAAATAAGCGAATAAGAAAGACACTCCCTCGGATTTTGGATTTCTGATTGAAGATCCGGCCCTAAATTCTTTCTTCCAATATCGTATATTTCCGATCAAAACGCCCAGTTTTATTCATCCCATAAAAAATATTTTGCGCTGGCGACGGCATATTATCCCAGGTTTTTCCAAACAGCAGTCTTCCATTTGCTTTTTTTGAGCGTTTTATTCCGTCAACGCCCCAGCGTATCTTGTCAGCAATGATACAACTCATTAGAAGTGCCTTGCGAATTTTACTGTGATATCTATTTCCAGTTAGCAATAATAAGAGGGTAACTGAGTGACTTTGAAACTTCTTTCAGCCGAAACATATGATCATCTGTAACAAGAACTAAATTATACTGAATTGCCTGTGCCGCTATCCAAATATCATTTTCCTGGACACCAAGTTCCTTGGCGGTTGTTCGGTCAAAAAGATCCTCCGGCCATTTTACAGTCAGTCTCCCTCGACGATTTCTTGATGAATAATTCTTAAACAATTCTGCCCTTAAATCCGAATAGGAACCAATGGTGTGCTTATCAATATCAAGTATAAAGGGATATGACATTTCACGCCTGACTTGATTCTTGCTAAGGGGACGTTCGTGCAGAACGTTCATAACTCCAAATTGATGCCCTCGATATCCTGTTTAACAATTGATATAATTTGTATTCTGTGTCGCACATAAAACATCAAAGCGAAAGTTTATAATATCGCCTGCACTACGCAGGTTTTGCCTCCAGCCATTTTCGCGCCAATTCAACCGCTTTGTGAAGTTTCTGTTCCAGCAGTTCGCGTTTTGGTAGTTCGGTCATATATTCGGCCACCTTGATACCGCTTTTATTCAGTTGTAACAGCTCTATCTGCTCATTGGTTTTTCCTGCACAGAGGATTAATCCCAGTGGTGTTTCTTCATCGGGTTCCTTTTCATATTTTTCCAGCCAGCGCAGATAGAGTTCCATCTGGCCTTTGTGAGCAGCCTTGAACTTGCCTAATTTTAACCTAAGTTGAGCGATTTTTTGCGAAGATATGTGCTGAGAT
>JAYENE010000467.1:0-8936 GCA_034721935.1 Thermodesulfobacteriota bacterium | reverse complement strand
AGCTTTTTATAAAAGGATTGCTCTAAGTTATTTCTTTACGCTCACTTATGTGCGAGTTTCAGCCGTTCTTAAATTTAATTGTCCGCTGCCTCAGGTTGACCAGATAATGAGTTTGTAAATTTCTGGTGGTAGCCGAGCTAATAGTAGAAGGAGTAAATTATGCGCATTAAGAGAGGTTTTAAAGCAAGAAAACGTCGCAACAAGATTTTGAAATTAGCCAAAGGATTTCGTGGAGGCCGCAGCAAATTATTTCGCACCGCTGCTGATGCAGTCGACAAAGCGCTTATGTATGCTTATCGGGATCGAAGAGTTCGCAAAAGGGATTTCCGCAGACTCTGGATTCTTAGAATTAATGCGGCAGCCCGCATGAATGACATGTCATACAGTAAATTCATCCACGGGTTAAAAGTTGCAAACATCGAGCTTGACCGCAAGGTGCTTGCAGAGCTGGCGATATCCGATCCTTTAGCATTTACACAGATAGCTAACCTGGCTGCGCAACAGATATAATGGAGGCTGGTAAGCTGGTAAATAGTTCGGGTAGGGGCGACTTTATGTCGCCAGCCAAATCGACTCGGGCGGGATAAACCCGCCCCTACTTATTTAATACAGAGCGCAACAAGTGGATAAAACTATAGAACAGATTAAAGAGGAGGCGCTTAAAGAGCTTGAAGCCGCATCTGACAGCAAAAAGATTAATGATCTTTCAGTAAGATATTTGGGCCGAAAAGGGGCTGTTACTCAATTCTTAAGAACTATTTCAAACCTGCCACAGAAAAAAAGAGCAGACGCGGGAAAAAGGGCAAATGAAATAAAGAAAAGCCTTGATAAAGCCTTTAGGGAAGCATTAATACAGACAGAAGCCAGATCTGCGGCAATTGAAGACAGCATTGATGTTTCGCTGCCCGGAAGAATGGTAAGCCATGGTTCTTTGCATCCCATCACACAAATTACCCGGCAAATATGTGATATTTTTTCCAGACTTGGTTTTGCTATAGTTGAAGGTCCTGAGGTTGAAACAGATTATTATAATTTTGAAGCTCTTAATATCCCGAAAAATCATCCTGCCAGGGATATGCAGGATACCTTTTATATATCACAAAATGTAGTTCTGCGCACTCATACCTCTCCGACTCAGCCCAGAATAATGGAAAAACAGGAGCCTCCTTTAAGGATTATTGCTCCCGGCAAGGTTTACAGGTGCGATTCCGATTTAACACACACCCCGATGTTTCAGCAGGTGGAAGGCCTTCTTGTGGATAGACAGGTGTCTTTCGGAGATCTCAAGGGGATACTTACCACCTTTATTCACCAGATTTTTGACGATCAGACCAGCCTGAGATTTCGGCCCAGTTTTTTCCCTTTTACAGAACCAAGCGCAGAAATCGATATACGCTGCGTCATTTGCAAGGGAAAGGGATGCAGGGTCTGTTCACAAACAGGATGGCTCGAGATAATCGGCGGTGGTATGGTTCACCCTGCTGTGTTTAAAAATGTCGGATACGACACATCCATTTTTACGGGATTTGCCTTTGGGATGGGTATAGAACGGATTGCCATGCTGAAATACGGAATTGATGACATCCGCAAATACTATGAAAATGATTTAAAATTCTTAAGGCAGTTTTAATATGAAGGTCAGTTTAAGCTGGTTAAAAGACTATATCTCCATTGACATGAATATTGATGACTTAGCCGATGCCCTTACCATGGCCGGACTTGAAGTCGAATATGTTTCAGATAGATACAGCTATCTCAACAGCGTTGTTGTAGGACGTGTTGTCGAAATCGAAACGCATCCCAATGCCGACAAACTTAAGCTTTGTCATGTGGATATCAGCAACCGGATTATTCCTGTTGTTTGTGGCGCGCCAAATGTAAAAAAGGGCATTCTTGCGCCATGCGCTTTGCCCGGGGCTTCCTTCCCGAACGGAACCATACTGGAAAAATGCTCTATCCGGGGAGAGGTGTCGGAAGGAATGCTTTGCAGCGCTGTTGAATTAGGACTTGGAGCAAACAGCAGCGGCATAATGGAGCTTAAAGAAAATCTTATTGTTGGAGGTAAGCTTCATCAAGCCCTTGACATGTCAGACCCTGTGCTTGAAATCGATCTTACCCCAAACAGGCCGGATTGCCTCAGTATAATTGGGACGGCACGGGAAGTTGCGGCATTTCAAAAAACAAAACTAACATACCCTGTAATCAGCCTTCCTGAATCTGATGGAGATATTGCCGATTTTACCTCGGTTACAATATTAGACCCTGATCTTTGTCCCAGATACAGCGCACGACTTGTTTTCGATATTAAAATTGCGCCATCACCTTTCTGGCTACGGGATCGCCTGATATCGCTCGGCCTGAAACCTATAAATAATATTGTTGACATCACTAATTTTGTGATGATGGAAACCGGCCAACCGCTTCATGCCTTTGATCTTGACCGCCTTGCAAAACACAAAATAGTTGTGCGAACAGCTAAGAAAGGTGAAACATTAACAACCATTGACCAGAAACAGCGCCTTCTTTCTCCGGAAATGCTCATGATCTGCGATGGCGAAAAACCGGTAGCCCTTGCAGGCATTATGGGCGGATTAAATTCTGAAATTAAGCAGTCCACAACAAGAATTCTGCTTGAAAGCGCATATTTTGATCCTGTCTGCATTCGTAAAACTTCTAAAAAAACAGGACTTGCCACAGATGCATCTCATCGTTTTGAACGCGGAATAGATCCCAACGGCACGATTACGGCATTAAACCGTGCAACGCAACTCATTGCAGAAATTTGTGGCGGCAATCTAATCGGCAGTATAATTGATGAATATCCAAAACCTGTGCCTGACAAAAAAATCACCCTTAGCACAGGCTCTACAAATCGCAGGCTGGGCGCTAAGTTAAGCCAGAATGATATTAAGCAATACTTAAGTTCTATTGAATTCAAGGTTGAAAAGATTGATAATGATCAGCTTCGAGTTATTCCGCCATCTTTCAGGATGGATATAAATAGCTTTGAAGACCTTACAGAGGAAATTGCGCGTCTTTACGGTTATAACCATATTGAAACAACCTTTCCGCTTATACCGGCCGAAGCTGTTAGACCGTCAAAAAAAATCGATTCAAGGTATCGTATCAAGCGCCTGCTTGTGGGTCTTGGTTTTACCGAAACGATAACTTATAGTTTTATCAACAAATTGTCATGCGATCGTCTCGAGCTTAAATCAGATGACCCGAAAAGGCGCATAATGAATGTATTAAATCCTATTGCAGAGGATCAATCGGTTTTGCGCACATCACTTATTCCAGGCATCCTTGAAACAATGCATTATAACATAACTATGCAGAATAAGAATCTTAAGCTGTTTGAGATCGGCAATGTCTTTTTCAATACCGGCAAAGAGGACAGCCAGCCTGATGAGGTTGAAATGTTGGCAGGCCTGTGGACTGGAAAGAGGAGGGATGATTCCTGGTTTTCCAAAGGGGAAAGCTGTGATTTTTATGACATAAAAGGGGCTGTTGAAGAGCTTTTAAGAAATCTGCGCATAACAAACACAAAGTTTACCAACATGCGTCGTGAAGACTGCTGCTATACAAAACCCGGATATACTGCCCAACTTTTTGTTGGAAATAAATCAATAGGCCTTCTTGGAAAGGTTCTCCCTCAAGCGCTTAAGAATTATGCTCTAAAACAAGAGGCGTATATTTTTGAACTTAATGCCGACAATCTTATTGAACTTATACCTGATATTATGTCGGCAAAACCGCTGCCAAAGTTTCCGTCAACATCCAGAGATGTCACCCTGATTGTCGATAAGGATATCGAGGCGTTTAATATTATAAAAAGTGTTGAAGCCCTTAACGAAGATCTGATAGAAAATTTGTATTTACTTGATGTTTATGAAGGCAGTCCGATCCCTGCCGGCAAAAAAAGCATCTCACTGAGAATAACATACAGATCAGCTTTTGAAACACTTGAGGATAAAATGATAAATTCCCTTCAAAAGGACATTACAGGCAGGCTGATAAAGGAGTTTAATGCGATACTTCCCGCCTGATCAATCTTTTTACCTATGCAAAATAACGGGCCAAATCAAAAAGAATTGCCGGACAAACTCTACTTTAAGATCGGAGAGGTCGGCGAAATTGCAGAGCTTCCAACATATGTATTAAGATTTTGGGAAACTGAATTCACAACAATAAAACCAAAGAGGACATCTTCAGGCCAGAGACTGTATAGCAAAAACGATGTTGAGTTTATCCTGAAAATCAAGCATCTCTTACATGACAGAAAATATACCATCCAAGGCGCAAAGCAGCAGCTTAAATCCAAAGAGCCTGAAAAAAAGGCGGATTCTTCGACAAACATACTCGATGATATCCGATCAGAACTTAAAAGCATCCGTGATTTTCTTGCCTGATCCTTGATTTTCCTTCTGACCGAGATTAACCGAGTCCTTTCCGGGAGCGGCCTGAGTGGTTACGTGAAATTTGAAGAAAAAAAAGAGAGATTGAGAGAGCTTTATAACAGGTTTGAAACAGAAGCTCGGGAATATAAAAAGCCGGCTGTCTGCAAACCCGGTTGTGCTTATTGCTGCATACATTTTGGATCAGTCGATATTATAACCCTTGAAGGGGTTATAATCAGACAGCATATAAATAGTTTTGCAAAGCCTTTAAAAAACGAGGTTAAGAAAAAAATTGCTCAAAACAGGAAGCTAAAGGAAAAACAGAAAATTGCTCAATGCCCTTTTTTGAAAAAAGACCAAACCTGCCTAATATATGATATACGACCTTTCAGTTGCCGGCAACTTTATTCCTTACGAAAATGTGAAGGGCATGGGCCTGTGGTTCACCGTCAGGCAGTGGATTTAGCTCAAAATACTGTCAAAAAACTACAGCAGTTGGATTATACAGGATATTCCGGGCATATCAGCTTTATTTTACGCCTTCTTGACAAACCGGAATTTAGAAAGCTTTACATGGCAGGAGGGTTTGATCCAGGTCAAATTATGGAGTTTGGAAAATCACACGGCATTATTATTAATTCCAGCAAATTGCACTGACATCCCGATTTGAAACTGTTTTGAAGATCAGGCCATGAAATAGCATAAGCAAGAAAAGTTGACAGCATGCAACAGCTAAGGGATGCGAGCTATCAATGGTTGTTAATTGTTTGTTGACATGCATTATTTTTTGTGATTTGAAAATTTTTTACAGCCTTGCTTTCAAAGCAAGTGTTATTTACTCTCGTAGTTCATTTTCTAAAAAATTTGAAAGGCAGCCAATGAAACAAAAATATTTAATCCTTAAAAATGACGAAAAAAATGAGTTGATAATTAAAGAGTTCCTGGAAATAAATAACGAAATGTTTTCACTTGCCTGCGAGGAGACATACGATAATAATGATATAGAATCGGCTGTTACAAAAGGTAGGAAACATATGGTCTCTGTATTGAGAACAAATAATATGTATCCTGTTTGGTTATATGCAGACAAATTAGCCGAATCGATTATAATTATGTATGGCACAGAACATAAAGAGCCTATTAAACTTATTTTTGATGATGCTGAATCGTTTTCAAAAACCCAGGAAGAGGTTACAGCTTTAGAAATGGTTGAAGATAAGGTGCCTGAGGATGATGAATTGCTTGAGGATGATTTTTACGATCATAAAATATTAAAAAATAATTGTGCCATTAAAGTGGCAGATGATGAGTCGGATGACGATGAGGTTGATCACGAAGAAAAAATATAAAAAAATCTGATATTTCAGGAAAGAAGCACCCCCTCTATGAAAGGATCAATCGCCCCGTCTAACACATTATATACGTTACCTATTTCAAGATTTATCCGGTGATCCTTAACCATCTGATATGGTTGCAGAACATATGATCTGATTTGGCTTCCCCAGGCTATTTCATCTTTGCTTTCATGCAGCTCATGCATTTTTTCATCCTGCTTCAGTTTTTCAAGCTGGTAAAGCCGGGCTTTAAGCACCTTCATTGCCATCTCTTTGTTCCTGTGCTGTGATTTTTCCTGCTGGCACTGAACAACAATCCCGCTTAGGCGGTGTGTAATACGGACAGCGCTGCTTGTTTTATTGACATGTTGCCCTCCTGCCCCACTCGCCCTGAAAACGTCTATACGCAGATCTTTATCGTCAATATTGATTTTGATTTCTTTGTCAAGCTCCGGATAGACAAATACAGAAGCAAAGGAGGTATGACGTTTTCCGCTTGCATTAAATGGTGAAATTCTCACCAGGCGGTGTACCCCGTTTTCTGTCTTTAAGTAGCCGTACGCATGTTCTCCGTCTGCTGTGAAAGTAACGCTTTTAATGCCTGCTTCATCACCGGGTTGATAATCGATTATACTGATTTTAAAGCCTTTCCGTTCAATCCATCTTGTATACATTCTAAAGAGCATCTCAACCCAGTCCTGGGCATCAGTTCCACCGGCTCCGGCGTTAATGGAAACAATAGCGTTATTACTATCGTCCGCGGCGCTTAGGGTCAGATCGAGCGAAAACTTTTTTATTTTTTCCTTGATGTCTCGAACTTGCTGGATTGCTTCTTCAAATGCATCTACATCCGATTCCTCTTGGGCAAGATCAAACAGGATTTTACTCTCTTCCAGGTCATTACAGAGCCTTTTCCATGTTTCGATTTTATTGGTAATAACTGTTCGTTCTTTTAAAACAAGCCTGGTCTCTTCAGGATTGTCCCAAAAGTCTTTTTTTGTAATTAGATGCTCAATTTCCTTTAGCCTTTTTTCTTTGCCAACAATGTCAAAGATAGCCTCGTAATTGTTCTAATTTTATGAAAAGTTCCTTTATTGTTTGCTCAAGATCTATAGACATATTATTTCCTCCATTTTTTAGCTCAGCCACAAGGCACTAAGACGCCAAGATTATTGTATAATTTGGGAATTCGCCTCGCTTAATTGCGAATTAAGGGATTCAGGAATTAAGGAATTGAAGGTATCCTGTTGATTTTAATCCCTTAATCCCTCAATCCCTCAATCCCTCAATTCCTCAATTTTATATTATAAACATATTTTAACACAAAGCAAACAACTGTTACAACCATGCAGGCTATGGCAAACAGATCTCCGAAACGGGTATAACAGGATGTCGTATGTATCAAAGGCACAGAACGTGTAACCACCGCTTCCTTAAAAAGATCTGTTTTTTCAACAATTCTGCCAACAGGATCAATAAAGCCGCTTATTCCCGTATTGGCCGACCTGACAAGGGCTCGCCTGTTTTCTACAGCTCTGAATATTGCCATGGAAAAATGCTGATAAGGAGCGCTGGTTGTGCCAAACCACGCATCATTGGTAATATTTACGAGTAATGCCGCATTGTTTTTTGCCATAGCTCTGGAAAGGTCTGGAAAAATAATCTCATAACAGATCTGCAAACCTAACCTGTAGTCGCCCCACTTAACGGTTTTGCCTTTAATACCCGGCTTGAAATCACCAACTCCTTCCACCATTTTGCCGACAAACGGCAACCATTTATTAAAAGGGATGTATTCTCCAAATGGAACAAGATGGACCTTGTCATATTTGCCGTATACCTTTCCATCCCGGCTGACCAGGTAAGCGGTATTGTAATATTCAACGACCCCTTTTCCGGAAACAAATGAAGGGCTGCCAAACAGGAATGTTGTACCTGTATCATTAATCCCTTTTTTAACCATGTTTGAGAGCCCGATGTTGTAAAGGAAATAAAAAGGGGTAGCGGTTTCAGGCCAAACAACAATGTCAGGATTATCAGCTTTTGATAAAAGTGAAAGCTTAATATATTTTTTTACAGTTAAGCGTTGAAATTCAGGATTCCATTTTACAGCCTGATCAATATTCCCTTGAACAACTGCGGCTTTAATTGATGGAGAGGAGCAGACAATTCTGTCAATTGAATCTATTCGCCATTTGCCATAAGACAATACAAGGACAATAATCAGCGCAAAAACAGATATCGATCCAGCAGCGACCTTTTTTGTTACAACCTTCCTTTTCCAGTTTTTTCCGGTCAGATAAAAAAACACCAGAAAAATTGCCGCATTTGATAAGCCAATTAAAAAGGATACGCCGTAAACTCCAAAGATGTCTGAAATCTGTATAAGGAGTAAATTATTATATTGAGAATAACCGATAAGTTCCCATGGAAAAGCAAGAAAAAAAAGAGAGCGCATATATTCAAACGCAACCCATAAAACAGGAACCGCAAATATGTAAATAGCGGGCTTTGCGCATAAGTTTAACAGGATTGCTGAAAATGCCGCGAGGTAAACGGCAAGAAAGGCACAAGCAAGAATGAGTATAAACACACATAACAACAGGGGAAGGTGGCCGTATGTATGCATTGTATATACGAGCCAGTACAAAAGTGTCAGATAATGAACAAGTCCCGCAATAAAGCCAAGGATAAATCCTTTTTTTGGAGAAAGGTTTCTTATTGCAATTAAGAGCGGAACAAGGGCGAACCAGGCAAACAAGCTAATACCGATTTTGGGGAAAGAGCCGGTAAGGAGCAATCCGCTCAATATCGCCAGGCATAATTTTAGTTTGTTAATTTTTTGGGTTTCCAATTTTTAACATCTTTCATGGTTGTATAGTTATACGGCCTGATTTTTTAATACTCTATCATACTTTGACGGTTTCGTAAAAAGTCAATTTGCGAAATCATCAACCTTGACATTTATTCCAGCCGTTTATAGTATCAGAAATTTACAAACTCAAAAAGTAACCTGCCAACAACCTGATGTGGCGGGCAGTTAAATTTAAAACGGCTGACTGTTTGAGCATGTTGGTGAGCGTTAAGAAAGAACGACGACTGAATAAAATTTTCTATGAGTCAGATAATGTCGGCTTTAGCAAGCTTTTTATAAAATGATTGCTCTAAGTTATTTCTTTACGCTCACTTACATGCGAGTTTC
>JAYENE010000466.1:0-2008 GCA_034721935.1 Thermodesulfobacteriota bacterium | reverse complement strand
CAACCTGTGGGGACGTTGTTAGTTTATTAGTTTGTTGAACCGCTAAGACGCAATGGGCGCTAAGGGTTTTAATTATTTCCTGATCAGGACGAATGATCAGGAAAAGAACCATGCCCTGACGGGCAGACTACCTGTTCAGATTGTTTACCATTCGCTTTATGCCGTCCTTCATCAGGGATACATTCCAGTTCAGAAGGAATCCTAATTTAAGATTGGTAAGTCCTCGGGGACGTCCTTGACTAACTGGACTAACTCCATTTCTTAGTGTCCTTGTCCTTCCTGAAAATGCATCCAGCCTAAAAATCAACAAATTTTAATCTTATAGGCTGACTTAATATTGTACGTATACAAACAGACAGTTTTTCATAAATTCTGAAACTGTTTTATAATTCGGCGTATTTCATTCGTCGAGATGTCTCCCTGATCGAGTTTAGAATAGATGGTCACAAGAACAATATCTTTCGAAGTCCTGAACCAGTAAATCAGTCGATAACCCGAACTCTTGCCTTGAAAAGGGTATTGCCTGTTCCCGCAATCTGATCTCCAATAAGATCACCCGCCTGTAGTCGCTTAATGATAGGTTTAACATCGGTTCGAATAGTGCGATACTTTCTGGCCAGCTTTCGCAAGCTACGCTTAAATTCTGGAGTGTACTCAACATAAATAGATTGGGGCGAATCAGTCGGCATTAATACCATTCCATAATTCTGACACAGGACGAGTTTCGCCTGCCATCGATTCTTTCCACCCCTGGCGAAAGCTATCCTCAGCAGGCTTTAACGTTACGCTCTCGCGGAATAGACGGATAATCTGAAGAAGGTTAGACAGATACTCTCCAGGCAACTTTTTTATTTCGCAATCCAATTGTTCCTCATATCTCATTGATTTTATAGTCATAATTAGCCTCCTTACTCAAGTTTTGCACCCTTTTAAGTATCCGGAAGTAATAGTAATAAGGGACATCATCGAGGTAGGGCAGCCAGTTACCCAACTGCCCCCTCACATCCCCCGGCGTGCGGAATTACCGCACCGGGTTCCTCAAAGTTATTCGCTTATGGGGAGTTCAGGGGGACGCCCATGAAATTATGCGTTTCTATCCATTTCTTCAAATTCATTAGTCCATCCAGGGGGACGGGTTGAAATTGCGCGTTTCGTTTTTGTTTTTTTTGACCATGGGACGTTCGTGCAGAACATGCACAACTCTTTGTTGCTGGTTCAAAATCTCCCCGCCAAGCATGCAAATTCTTGTTGCGCCATGGCCTTTTATTTTTCTCACGGCAGAAACAAAAAGGTCAACCTAATGGGGAATTTTGGAGACATTCCTTTATTACTGACGTCCTTGGGGACGTTATTAGTTTATTAGTTTTTGGAGTGATTGAGAGGCGCTGCGCCTTATGACTTTATTTGAGATATTAAAACTCAGTGCCGTTCCGTGGTCAATTTTAATTCAGAATCAGGCCCACATACCCATAGATTTTAATTGCTTACAACTTTTTCCCCAAACTCATTAAAGTTTTTTACCCTAAGCGCGTGCCGAAGCAGGTCTTTCAGCCTTTCACGAGAATTTATGCGCTTGATTTGTTCCGACAGTTCACCACTTACACTACCAAAACGCTCAGTCAGAACCTCAATAAGCATATCCTGTGCTTCCAGCAACATTCCCTGCTGCATTCCCTGCAACATTCCCTGCTGCATTCCCTGCAACATTCCCTGCTGCATTCCTTTATCTCTAATATATTGTGCTAACATAGCTGTCTCCTTATGCTGAATTATTTCATGATACAGGTTTTCTTGCTCTTCTTTGCTTACTTCCGCATACACATCAATAAAATCAACGTACTTATCAAAAAGTCCGCGGGAAACAAGTTGAAATAATCCTGTGTATGCCTGCCTTATCACCTCTATTCGTTCATCCTTTTTATAATTCATTTTCGGCAATAATATTTTAATTACAGGATTGTTTACATTGTAATAATCTCTTGCGTTAAAATCAAACAGTTTGAAAAAA
>JAYENE010000465.1:0-2013 GCA_034721935.1 Thermodesulfobacteriota bacterium | reverse complement strand
CCAATTTGTTAAAGCCGAAAACATAAACTCTATTCGGGCGGGATAAACCCGCCCCTACGAAATTTGATGCACGTAACCCGTAGGGGCGGGTTTACCCCGCCCGCCATCGCTCTCGGCCAAATGAGGCAGTCAGCATCCCTGAAGACTTTCGCTCAAGCGAGGCGGTCAGGCCCGCCCGATAAATGACAATGCTGTGGGATATCATTCCCATTTTAATAAACTGGTAATACTCCCTCCGTGTACTCCGTGGCAAAACTAATTGTTTTTTTAACTGTGAACCGTGAACCGTGAACTGTTACTTTTCATCTTATTAGAAGCATATCGGCCTTAAAGGGAAAACGCAAATCAATATGACCGGTCAGAGTCAGTGATTCACCGCCACCGATAAGTATTTTTACGGCATTAATTTCAGGTATATTTAATATCAAAGAATTTACTATTGAATATATTGTTAAAATTTCCGATTTAACTCCGCCCGGATGCTCCTCTGCAATCTCTCTGGTTAGATCCACGTAAGCTGTTCCGTCCTGTGTAATATAAAATGCCCTCAGGTCAGTGCGTGCGGGGATTGTTTGCATAAGCCCTTCCCGTGGACATTGTATCAGTTCTTTAATTATCATTCTGCCTAACTCTGCCGGCTCGTCAGGATGCAAAACAGCTCTATCTTCCGCTATCAAAAACCTGTTTTCCCTGTCCGCAAAATAAAGGTGGACAACCGATTGATCAGAACTATATGATTTTTCAGGCATAACCCAAACAAACATACACAAAATAACAGTCAAAACAACATGTAATATGTGAAGTTTTCTGATCATAATAAAATAACTCGTAACCGTTCAGAGTTCACGGTTCAGAGGTTCAGAGGTTGCTGTTTTCCCAGATTGAAGAGCTTGCACGCGGCGCAAGCGCCTGCGCTGCGCGAGCGACACCATCATTCAAAATTCGATGTTCGATGTTCATCCCTTTAACGGTTCACGTCTAAAAAAATTTATTTTTATTCCAACCAATCTGTTATGTCAAGGAAAGTTGAAAACCTTGAACTCCTGAACCTCTGAACTCCTGAACGGCTACAGGCATTTACTTCCATACCAGTCTATCTGCCTGCATATTCCCCGTATAATGCTTACCTCTTTTGCTCTCAACTGCATCCGGTTAAAAAAATGGCGCAGCTTATCTAACCAGTAATCGGGATTTTCAGGGTTGATATAGTTTATTCTGACAAGAATATCTTTAAGTTGATCATACATCCCTTCAAGTTCATGAATAGTTGCAAACCGGGGAGTAAATTGAGCATTCTCCTGCAAATCTGTAATAAAGATTTCATAGCACATTATCATTACGCTTTGAGCCAGATTAAGGGATGAAAATTCTGCTGTCGGAATATTGACAAGTGTATGGCAATATCTGATATCCTCATTTTTCAGCCCCCTGTCTTCAGGGCCGAATAGAATCGCAACCCTGTTTTCACGGGAAATAGCCACAAGATTTTTCGCGACCTTTGAAGGTGTGCTTACAACCTGACGCTGTCCTCCCAAACGAGCGGTAGTTCCAACAACATAATTGTAATGAGAAAGCGCCTCTTTAAGATCTTCGTAAATTTCAATTTGTTCAACAACATCTGATGCAACATGAGTCGCTAATTTAAGCGCCCTGTCAACATCATAGTTCTGGGGATCGACAACGACAAGATGTCCAATCCCCATATTTCGAACAACACGAGCGGCTGCTCCGATATTTTCAGAATATCTGGGCTGATGAAGAATAATGGCAATATTATCAAGATTAATTCTGCAAGACATTTAGTAATACCTAAGTTGAGCGATTTTTTGCGAAGATATATTCTGAGATCTTGATGCATAAGGATTTGCAAAAACCGCAGGCATACCCATGGATATGTCGAGGATTTTTGCGAAGCCTTTATGCGCAAGAGATCGGTGCAGATCGAGTAAAAAACCGCTCAATTTAGTTAATATACTTTACATAGTTAGAAACTGCGATTTTTGAAGCGGCCAG
>JAYENE010000464.1:0-8983 GCA_034721935.1 Thermodesulfobacteriota bacterium | reverse complement strand
TTATTTGGTCGTCGTTATTTCTTAACGCTCACTAACATGCTCAAACAGTCAGCCGTTTTAAATTTAACTGCCCGCCACATCAGGTTGTTGGCAGGTTACTTTTTGAGTTTGTAAATTTCTGATAAATCCTTTCTAACCAATATTTACGGAACGATGATTGTGTCGTTTGTCTTAAGCGGGACGTTTTGACTGAAATCTTTTCCTTTAATAATATCTTTGTAATTGATGGTGATGATCTTTTCTTTTCCGTTTTCTATGCGAAGGAGGATGATCCTGGTCTTTGCCGCCCATTCAGTGAAACCCCCGGCACGCGCAAAGGCCTGCAGTACCGTGAGATCCTTTAAGAGATCATATTCGCCGGTTCTGCCAATCTCTCCGAGGATGTAGTATTTCTGACTCGCTGGCACTTTTACTATGACGGTAACACTGGTATCCTCAACAAATTCGTTAAGTCTCTTTTCAATATCTTCCTTCAACTGCATGGGGGTTCGGCCAGATGCCTGTACGTCATTAAGAAGTGGGAGTGACATCATTCCATCCATCCTGACAAAGGTTTCTTTGGACAGATCTGGTTCCTTCCAGACATGTATATCCAGGACATCGCCTTTACCGATTTTATACGAGCCTTCAACAGCAGCCGGCTCCGCCTGTTTTGCGGGAGTTGAAGGAGGAGAAGGGGTTTCTTGGGCACGAGTCGGGCCGGCTATCGTGAATGCAACAGCCAATAAGAGGCCAAAAATGAGAAAAAGAGATCTATTGTTCATGGTGGTTATTCCTCCTTAAGATTTAAAATATGGTACTGAAACCTAAATTGAGCGGTTTTTAGCTCGATTTGCACTGATTTCTTGCGCATCAAGGATTCGCGAAAATCCTCGATATATCCACGGGTATGCCTGCGGTTTTCGCAAACCCTTATGCATCAAGATCTCAGCACATTTCTTCCCCAAAAATCGCTCAACTTAGGTAAAAATACGTGAGTTTAAAGATTTCTCCCTTCGGTCGAAATGACAAAAAGAGGGGTTTTCATTCAGGCATTAGTCAGGTAAAAAATCCATAAGATGCGGGAATAATGCCTGTATAAATTCAGTATGCTGCCTCATCGCATCCCCTTTATTGAACATGAGTGAAGATATGCGTACCAATGCGCCGTCACTTCTTTTCTTAAATATGGAATCGAATATCATGTATATTCGATCTGTATATTCACTGGCAACGACACGCCCCCTGGAATGATACCAGTAGGTAAAAAACTGTTTGGTATCTCCTTTTGAGAGGATATATTTGTTTACCGTAACCTTGCGCTTGTTGTCCGGTATGCTGATAGTGTATGTGCCGGATTCGATTGGATGCCATCCGCCTCCCGGCAGACAGTGCTTGGGAGAGTGAGTCATCTCGCCCTCTTCCTGGTCTGTAAAATACCCTACGTATAGTGAGATGGACGAACCGTTGCCACGTGTATATGTCCGTGTAAAGTAATCATCGACCCCCAGTACCTTGAGCGTCCCGGTATCCATCATCTGCTCCGAAATTTGAGTCCATTGCCCGATTCGTGAGGGGAAATCGCTAAGAGGGCGTTTGAGCGGAACAGGATGCACACCTGTGACAAAGTTAAGATAAATAAACGTAGCGATGAGGAGCGTCGCTGTAATGAGAAAATGAGGACGAAGAGTCATATTACTCGTTGCTCGTTGCTGGTTACTGGTTACTGGTTACTGGTTACTTTCAGCCTTCAGCTTTCATCTTTCACCTTTGAGCCCTTAGGGTTCGCACAAAAATAAGTTGGCAATTTTAAGTGTTGAGATGCCTGGCTGACAAGGCGCGAAAGCGCAGGAATATCAAGTATATTCCGAGCTTTCGCAACGCAGTCAGGCAGGATGTATCGGCGCTTAAAATGTTAAGTTATTTTTGCGCGAGCCCTTAGCATGGCGCCGACGCCAAAGAGCAGAACAAAAGCTACGACGAAGATAAGCCAGCCTGAAAAGGTGTGAAAGAATCCTGTGGCTATTTCGGGGCTCCAGTGGTGCGCGAGTATTCCTGTGCCTGTTACGCGACATACGTTGGCTACGATTGCGATCGGCACTGTTGAAAGAATTAGAACGATTTTTTTCCACAACGCGTTTTGGCTGATATGGGCAAAGATCACCCCGAGCGCTATCAAAGAGACAAGGGAGCGAATGCCGCTGCAGGCGTCTGCGACCTCCAGCGTAGTGCTTGCCAAATGGATGATATTCCCCTCTCGAAATACCGGGATATTAAGGAGCAATAGAGCGCCGCCGGCTATTTTGGAAGCAAAGAGCTTAAGGGGAAACGCTATGGCATCATAAAGTATGTATGGAAGCGGTATCATGAATAACAGAAAGGAAAGAGGGAAAAAGAGGTGTTTGACAGCCTGTTTTCCGGACAAAAAAAGAATGGTTCCGCCTAACACGATAAGAAGCGAAAAACGCTTGGTAAATAATTCGCTTCCAATTGTACCCAAAATCAGTACGACTAATCCCGCCAGCAGGATCAGCAAACCCCAATTACATGGCTCCGGAGTCGTCTTTTTGAGCTGTTTTCGTCTCTCCCATATAATATACCCGGAGATGAATGGAATGAGAAAACCGTGTGAGTAGTTCGGATCATTGTTCCAGTCTGAAACCAGGGTCTTTAGTATCGGGTAATAGAGTATAAGTATCAGAATGGTTGTGACGGCCAGTTCCAAAATGAGTAATTTCTTGGGTGTCATGTTTGCAAAAAGTTTTGTCATGTTGCTGGTTTCTCGTTGCTGGTTGCCTGGTTTCTGGATTTTCAGCTTTGAGCTTTCAGCTTTCAGCTTTCAGCTTTGAGCCTTCAGCCATGAACCCTCACCCATCACCTATGAGCTATTGTGGGTAAGGGAATAGGATTGGCGTAGTCAACAATCCCCTTGCAGAGAAGATCGTTTGCATATTTTTGGGCCTCCTGAACAGTTGTCAATGTGCCCAGAGCTACTCTGAATGTTGGGTTTTCGCTGGGGTGTGACAGCAGGATATGCACCTCTTTGCCTTTCTTTTTAAAATGGATGCATGTAGCGCCACATGAAGGCACGGTGTTAAAGGAGGCAACATGGACCTAGTACCTACCGGAAATTTCTTTGTGTGTCAACTCGGAAAAAACAATTTCCTGGCCTATCTCAATCAGGTTAGGATCGTAGATTTCCGGGTTGTTATCTTTCAGGAACTGTATGATCTTATCGTTGCAAATACCGTATACTCTCAGGGCAAGTTGCATCAGTGTGTCTCCTTCCTTGACAAGTATAATCTGTGGCACAGGAGGCTGGTCATTGAGATCTATTGAATGTTCAGGCGAATTTGCCGTGTCATTATCCAACGGCAAAAGATTAATGTCTTTCAAGGAGGATTGCTCCGTTGCACTGATAGTTTGTTCCAGACTGGGCTGTATATTGGAAGTGTCTGCAATTTTAAGCGATTCTGCTGTCTCGTTATCTGACAGCGGAGAGCCGGGCCTTTCCAAAATGGGATGCCTTAATGGTATGACACTTTCTGGTTGGACCGGCTCAGTGATGACATACAGGCCTTTCGCCAGGTTTTGCCAATAAGTCAATGCGGTTTTAAAACATGAAAAAGGTTTATGAGAAAATAGTATGGGCTGGACAAGCGCAAACAACAGGACAAGGAAAGCGACTTTGAAGGCCCTTCTTTTTCGGTTTGGCTTTTGTTTATACAGTTTTTTTTCTGATTCATCCGGAGTTGCTGCCTCGATAGCAGGAAGCGGCAGCTTCATGTCCATATAGCTTTGGTGAACCATTTCTGGGGTTAGATTTTTTTTCTCTTTAACATATCCCAGCAAGAGAGTGTTGTCGCAAATGCTGTTGATCAGCCTGGGGTATCCTTTAGAATAGTGGTGAACCGCGGCCGTGACTGATTTATGGAACAGGTCTGAGGGGCCTCCGGAAACAAGGATGCGTTTCTGAATGTAAGCCTTTGTTTCTGCCAGGTTCAGGGGAGTCAGATGATACCGGATACTGATGCGCTGCAACAAGGGGCGACATCGGGGAGAACTTAAAAGCTTATTTAACTCTGGCTGTCCAACCAGGATGATATTGAGTAGTTTTGCATTACTTGTTTCCATATTAGAAAGGAGACGAATCTCTTCCAGGAGATCAAAAGAAAGGTCTTGCGCTTCGTCAACAATGAGTACGATATTTGTTCTGGCTGCCAAACATTCGTTCAGAAATTTTTTGAATTTTATGAGGAACTCCCCTTTTCCTCCGGTGGTTGTCTTTAACTTCAGGGAAGAGGCAACATAGTAAAAAAAGTCTTCCGGACTGAGAGCTGAGTTGGAAAGATGTACGGTACGGGTTGTGCCATTGAGATGTTTCAGGAGGGCGTGCACCATTGTAGTTTTGCCCGTACCGACCTCTCCTGTTAGCAGAATAAATCCTTTTCGTTCCAAAACGCCGTATTCCAGAAGCGCCAGCGCCTCCTTATGTTTGGCGCCAAGATAGAAAAATTGAGGGTCAGGGGTCAGTTCAAATGGTTTTTTCGTAAAGCCGTAGAAGTCTAAATACATACTCGTTGTTTGTTGCTCGTTAGTGGTTACTTGTGGCTGCCAACTTAAATCGGGACAATTTGTAGGGTGGGCACTGCCCACCATCAATAGGCGATCTTTGCAAACTGCATAGATTGGTGGGCAGTGCCCACCCTACTGTAACTGCATAGATTGGTGGGCAGCGCCCACCCTACTGTAACTCTTTGCATCAGCCATCAGATCACCTTGCACCTTTGCCAAGTATAACGGTCTTAATGGTCTTCATGACAATCAAAAGATCCATGAGGAGGGAGAGGTGTTTTATGTAAAAAAGGTCGTATTCCAGCTTCTTTAAAGCATCTTCTTCCGAAGCGCCATAGCCGTACGAGATTTGCGCCCAACCTGTAATTCCGGGTTTTACCGTATGTCGTTCAGCATAATAGGGGAGTTTGTCCTCAAGCTTCTTGACAAACATGGGACGTTCCGGCCTGGGGCCCACGAAACTCATGTTGCCCTTGAGTACATTCCAGAATTGAGGGAGTTCGTCCAATCGTAAGGTACGTAGAATCTTTCCTATTTTTGTTATTCTTGGATCATCCTTTTCAGCCCATATCGGCCCTGTATGTGTTTCTGCATTTTCTCGCATAGTTCGGAACTTGATAACAGAAAACGGTTTTTTCCATTGTCCGATCCTTGTTTGCTTAAAGAAAACAGGTCCTTTTGAAGTTGCTTTAATTGCAATCGCTGTAAGTAGCATCAGTGGGACAGAAATGACCAATCCAACAGCAGAAAGGACAATATCAAGAAAACGTTTTCCCCGCAAGGTGAATTTGTTGCGACGGAATCCCTCTGAAAAGATGAGCGAACTCGGATTGATCTGTAAGGCTAAAATTTTCCCAGCCAGTGTTTCGTAAAAGGATACGCCGTCCACTATGGTTAGCCCCTTCATCTTGCAGTCCAAAAGAACGGCTGACGGGAATTTCCCACGTTTTTCGTCAAGCGCAACAACTATCTTTTTTATCCCGCTTGTCTCTGCCATGGCGCATATGTGTTGATAGTCGTTACGACTTTTCACCTCTAACTGTTTAGCGAGATCAGAATGGTCTGGATTGTCGACAATGGCTGCGATTTTGTATCCTGAGTCAAAGTTGTCGTCGATTTCTCTGGCAATCAAAGAGGCTAAATTACCAGACCCAATCAGGAGAAGTTTTTCGGAAAAGAGGTTTTTTTGGATGACACACTGGTAAAGAAAACGCCACGACACAATAAAAAAAATCAGCAAGAAGAGGCCGATAAGGAATATTCCCCTTCCCAATATCAGGGGCGGATATACATAATAAATACCGGCAAGTATGATACACGCCGCACCGAGCGCCTGGATGATTCGAACGCTCAGATCAAATATCTTCTGCACACGTTTGATTTCGTAAAGTTCATGATAATAGAGACTGATTTGACAGACCAGCGTGACCAGCAATATCCTGATCCAGATAGTATGGGTAAATTCTGCCTCTGGTGCCTTCCAGTGAAATCGTAGAAGCATGGCAATGAATAACGATAGATAGATCAATGCCCCTTCTCCCAGGATAAAGAGGATGTTGCGTATAGGAAAGTATGTATGGAATATTTTTAGCATGTTGGAAGTCATTTGGTGGGCAGTGCCCACCCTACTACTCGTTTCTGGTTACTGGGGTAACAGCGCATGGCGCATAGCGCATAGCTGAAAGGGATTTAAATTTTACTATTCAGCTTGTTTAGGCTGTTAGCTTTTGCGCATTGATCGAAGCTCTGACTTCTGACCTCTGACCACCGACCTCTCACCTCTTCGCCATGCGCAAACATAGCTCCGCTCCTTGACTTACATGGAAAAATCATTAATAAGTCCTTGTTATAATTAAATAAAAAGTCTTGTAGGGTGGGCAATGCCCACCGAAAAACCGGTTCCAACCCGTGAACATTGGCGGGCAGCGCCCACCCTGCAAATTTTTGAACGGAAGAAAAGCAGGATCAATTCACGGGACAGCATACGCATCATTTTCATCAGCCATCAGCCATGAGTAATTAGCTATCATCTTTTCTTCTTGCCGTATCCGTATCCATAGCGGGTGTATTCCTGCATGGGCTTTTCATAACCGTTGAAGACAACTCCGAGCAGTTTTTCCTTTCCAATTTTTTCAATTGCGGATTTGACTAATTTTCGAGGCGTCTTTCCATACTGTACAACCATTAACACCCCGTCAACCTGATTAGCCAGGACAGATGTTTCGGGCGCCAATTCCAGCGGTGTGGTATCTAAAATTACAAATCGATCCGGATAACGGTTTCGGACTTCGGATATGAGATGTTGCATTTTTTCCGAGGATAATAGTTCCGAAGGGTTGGCAATAATGTTTCCACCAGGGAGTATGGTGAGTTTTGGGATATCGGTCTTATACAATAGATCCGGCAGCTCTGATTTGTTCGTAAGATACGAAGAGAGCCCTTCGCGTTTTGTGTCGATTCCAAAAACCGTGTATAGACCGGGATCACGTAGATCACAATCGAGAAGCAACACGTGTTCTTTGATTCCCCTGGCAATACATGCCGCAAGATTAGTGGCAACAAAACTTTTGCCATCGCCACTTACAGCGCTGGTAACCATTATCGTACGAGGCGGCTCTCTATGAGCCGGATAGAGAATCTGTGAGCGCAAAAAACGAAAATATTCTGCAGCAGGAGATCCAGGATATTTTACTACAACAAGATTGGTAGATGGACTCCCCGACAACTTCAATGCATCTAAAGGCGTTTTCTTGTCTTTTTGGTTTCTCGATTTCTCTATGGCCTGATAAAATTTTCCCATATTACATATTCCTTTTTTCAAACGGTATGCTCACCAAGACCTTAGTCTTGAGAAAGCCTTCCAGGTCTTCTGTGCTGTAGAAACTACCGTCCATTATCTCTTTCAGGTAAGCAAGGCCGCAACCGATACCCAAACCTGCCATCAAGGCGATCAGCATAACCTTTTTGACATCCGGTTTGACAGGTTTCTTCGGGATTATCGCCGGGTCCAACACCTTGAATTGTTCTCCCTTTTGACGTCGTTCAAGTTGCTCTGCCATGCGCGCATCGATCTTTTTTTGTAAAAGGGACTGGTATCGGCTCCGCATCGTTGAGTAGTCGCGTGTGAGCTTCGTGAGCTCTAATTCGACCTCTGGGATACGTTTGATACGGTTGTTGTAAAATTGGATTTCTTTTTTTACATTATTGATTTTCTTTTGATGCGATTCAATGTTCTTATTTATTTCTTCTAACTGGAAACTTATCTGGTCCTGTTGAAAAGTCAATGGATTATTGAATTGAGCTGGAGAGTCTTCCACGGATTCCGACGGTGAGTCTTTGTTTTCGTCTTCGCCGGCGGCATGCGCTTTTTGGAGAAGTGTGATCTTTCTTTTGATGGCCACGACATCCGGATGTTTTTCTGTGTATCGTAAACGTAGTTGGCGTAGCCGTGTCTCCAGATAGGTGATGTCTTCAGATTGCATCCCTCCTGCTTCGTCCGGAACAATTTCAATAAGATCAGAGGACTGCACCTGTACCATCTGAAACATTTGCGCCTGCCTTTGCAGCATAGCGGCCTGTTCATTTTCCGCATGTATTCTTGCTTCAAGGTGATTTAGCTCCTCCTTTAATTGGCTGAGGATATTGAGATTAGATTGGAGTTCGCTGGGAAGCATGCCCATGTGTTGTTTTTTGAAGAGTTCCAGCTTCTTTTCATGAGTCTCCAGTTTGCGTCTCATCTTTTCAGACTCATTTTCTAAAAAGGCAGTGGTTCCCATGGCCATATCTTCTCGAACCTTGAGGTTTTGTTCAATAAATTGTGAGGCTATGGCATTGGGTACATCTGCTACGGTTTTGGGATCGCGCCATGTAAAGGATATTTCAAACGCCTGGGTACGTCCTCTTCCTCGAAGGTTGATGCTGATCTTTCGTCTAAGATTCCCCACAATTTTCGCTATAGGCTTTTTTTCTTCGTTATCTGCGTACAGATCGAATTGTTCGATGATTTTTTCCAGATTCGTACGACTGTATACCTGTTGAGTAATGGTATGGAGTCGGCTTTGCAGGCTCTCCGTAACCGTGGATCTCACGTACGAAGAGGGAACCTTTTGGGCCTGTACCAGAATCAATGTGTTTGCCTCGTATGATTTGGGAGTGATCTTGATATAGACTGCTCCGGCCAGAATGGACAGCAAGGCCGGCACGATGATCCACCACTTGCGTCTCACAGCCAAATTCATATAATATTCGATGTTAATATTAGGGATAGCCATTTGCGCCATGTTTTTTCTCCAGGTTGAGTACTATCAGAAATTTACAAACTCATTATCTGGTCAACCTGAGGCAGCGGACAATTAAATTTAAGAACGGCTGAAACTCGCACATAAGTGAGCGTAAAGAAATAACTTAGAGCAATCCTTTTATAAAAAGC
>JAYENE010000463.1:0-2020 GCA_034721935.1 Thermodesulfobacteriota bacterium | reverse complement strand
TGGATTGCCAGTATATCAGCAAGAAACAGTTTGAGCATCTTTACGGGTTAGCCGGAGATTGCCGTGGGCAGATCAAGGCGTTTAGGGGTTATTTGAGGAAAAATAATTAAAGATAATAAAACAAATGCCGGCATGATAAAGACGGAGGTCGGGAAGAGATAGAGGTCAGAGGGCGGAGATGAGGAATAGCGCTATGATTGATTTTTTGAGATAAGTGGTATATATTGATATATATTAATATCATGAGGAGGGAGCAGGCTATGGAATCAACAGCAAAAGTATTTCAAAACGGTCGATCACAAGCGGTTCGGTTACCAAAAGCATTTCGGTTTAAGGGAAATGAAGTAAAAATCAGCAAAAAGGGGGACATGGTAATCCTTGAACCGCTTGGAAGAAGCAGGTGGCCGCAAAAAGGCGCAAACGACGCAAAAGGGTGTAAATCTTAACATATAAATTCAAGCTATTTAATGACAGGTCAATAATACTTAACGCAATACAGTGTATCTCAGACTGAATTTGCAACAATATATTTTAGTCAGTTGTTAATAGTTAAAGTAAATCAACAAAAGTTGTAAATGCATATAATTTATATTTTTTGTGCCTTTTTGCGGCCATTACAATTTTTTCAGCTCATCATGAAAAGTGTAAACTGGTGAATGAAGGATGCCGAAAATGATTAGTTTTTTTTAGAAGAAGATTCTGGAGGCATACTTTCAGGAATTTGTGACTTTCTTCTTTCCGGCAGCAGCAGAAGGCATAGAAAGTAAGAATGACGGGGGAATGTAGTGAAGGAGGCGCAGTTTACAGTTATGTTGACCGCAGAGGATAGATATCGTCACCACCATGTGCGATTCAGGAGAAATATTCTTGGTTTTGTCGTTCAGTATGAAACCAGACTGGAAGGAAAATGGCTTCCCGTGGTAAGATATGATACACGGCATGGATTTGCCCATCGGGATCTTTTAGACAAAAAAGGCAAAAAACTAAAGACCCCGATGTTTACTGATGACTGCAGCGAAGCCCTGACGTTTGCAGAATGTGATATCCAGTCTAACTGGAGGATTTATAAGCAACGCTTTTTAAAAGGAGCTTGACATGGAGACACAGAACAATCAATTTTTTGCAAGGAATTCTGAACTAAGCATAGAGTTTAGTAAATATGTCCTGGAGCATCCTGAGATGGATGATCTTCTCACTGAAGAGACAATAGTTGTTTTTCTGCCGGAATTTGATGTGGAACTAAGAGAGTTTAACTTGAAAATGGCTAAAGAGATCGAAAGCGATGGTGGAAAACCGCTTTACATAAAAGTAAAACAGATGGCTCATAAGGTCTCCTCAAGGTTGATTGGCGTTGAAGTCGGCAGGGAAATAGAAACCGTACTTGCCTTGTAAAATAGGGGAGTTGATGCAAAAGGAAGACACCTTGGTTCCACGGGAGATTATTTCAGTAAAACATAGGGGTCAGGTCTTCATTCTTTACAGTTTGAGAATATAAAAGAATAAGTAGCCGCAAAAAGGCGCAAAATACGCAAAAGTAAAAAACAATATAAAAGAAAAGCAGAAGAACTGAATAATTGGCAGCCCCTGTTAAATAATTGCAAAAGAGATTTAACCCCCCAGTACCATCTACCGGAGCTACCCTGGTTAAATACGCTGCGCCTTTATTAAATCCGCTTCGCTCCTCACTGCGTGAATTTAACTTGGTAAACTGTCCTTCGGAATTGAACGAGGCACGGCGGGGCAGGCAGATGGACGCAGATATATTTATATAAGAAAGAAAAAGACAGAAAAGAAAAAAGATGAATGGCTGCCCTGGTTTTTTTCAACAACGAAGCATAAGCAATCCGTGGTGAACTATTACAAAATAGCTTTTATTTGCGTGTATCTGCGGCTGATTTATCAAGAAACTAAATACGGGAGAAGCAATTATGGGAAATGAAATAAAACAACAGGATCAAATAAAACTGCCACAGGATTTTCAGGCTCTTATCGCCGGTTTTTTCCCTAACACAAAATATTT
>JAYENE010000462.1:0-2021 GCA_034721935.1 Thermodesulfobacteriota bacterium | reverse complement strand
CAAGCTTTTTATAAAATGATTGCTCTAAGTTATTTCTTTACGCTCACTTACATGCGAGTTTCAGCCGTTCTTAAATTTAATTGTCCGCTGCCTCAGGTTGACCAGATAATGAGTTTGTAAATTTCTGAGAATAAAAAAACCTTGACTTCTTACCATGGTATATACAAAACACCCTTGACTTCTTGCGTCACAAGGAGGTAGTATACAGTTTTGGCTTGAGGTCAAGCCTGTTTAGATGTCTGATGTGATGTAAGGGAGTGTATTTCATGCAACGATTGGTCGAAAAACAGATTGCAGGCTGGAAAGACTCGCAGCGTCGTAAACCACTGATAATCCGTGGTGCGCGGCAGGTTGGGAAAACATGGCTGGTCGAGAATGTTCTGGCTGAACAATTTAATAGCTTTGTCAAAATAGATCTGGAAAAACGCCGCGACCTGCACATTCATTTCTCCTGGACTCTTGAGCCTCAGGCGATATTGAACCATCTGGAATTGACAACCGGTCGAATCATCCCAGGGCAAACACTTCTTTTCTTTGATGAAATCCAGGCTTGTCCAAGAGCAATCATGGCATTACGCTATTTTTATGAAGAGATGCCGGAACTTCATGTTGTTGCTGCCGGTTCATTGTTGGAGTTTGCCTTTGGCGAAATATCCATTCCTGTTGGTCGCATTCAGTATCTGTACATGCATCCGCTGACATTTTATGAATATCTCCTCGCAATGGGCAAAGAAAAAATGGCTGGATATACACTAAACCAGCCGGATAGCGTCGCAAAGTCTATCCAGAAAATCATTCTCGGGGAATTGCGAATCTATTTCTTTGTTGGCGGCATGCCTGAATGTGTCAAGACCTATCGTGATTCTGGTTCTATGGTTGAAACCTTTCAAGTCCAATCAGAAATTCTGGACTCGTATCGTGATGACTTCTCCAAGTATGCCCTCCGTATCAACACGATGTGTCTGGATGCAGTTTTTTTGAATGCAGCAAAAAGTATTGGTGAGCAATTAAAATATACCCGCCTTAATGATGGACATTCCAGCCGGATGAATCGAAAAGCGTTTGATTTGCTGGTCAAGGCAAAGGTAATTCATAAAATCCCGGCCTGTGATCCAAGTGGTTTGCCGTTAGGCGCAACAGCCAATCAAAAGAAATTCAAGGCATCCATGCTGGACATAGGGCTTATGCAGAAACTTTGTCAGGTGCCGGTAGAATTGGAATTGCAGCAAGAAAACCTTTTGGCGATGTATCGCGGGAAACTTGCGGAACAGTTTGTTGCCCAGGAACTTCTGGCCTGGCATGGTTCGGAGTTGTTTTATTGGGCACGGGAGGCCCGTGGTAGTAATGCCGAAGTAGACTTTCTCGTTGTTCGACAAGGAAAGATTTACCCGGTAGAGGTGAAATCGGGTTCAGGCGGGAGTCTGCGAAGTCTTCATCTCATGCTTAAAAAATATCACAATTGCCCGCAAGGACTGGTACTTTATAGCGGTACGAGCAACAAATTGTCCGAGCAGAATCTCCAATTCCTACCACTATATTGTGTATCGACTATTGGTGACCGACGACCGGCTCTGCGAAATAGCTAAGCACAATCCATGGGGGCTGTCCGAGAAATATTCAATGAGAGCTTTGTAACTAACGGGGTCACATCCCAGTTAAATAAAAGCGAGAACATTTAACCCCAGCACCATCTCTCGGAGCTACAGGGCAGGCAGGGCAGGCTTCGCAGGAGAGAAAGTGTCATCGCTTTGCGAGAAAAGAAGTCTGTGTCTATCTGTGTGAGTCTGTGGCTGAAATTGAAACTGGAGGTAAAAAGATAATGAATTTACAGGCAGAAATAACTATTTTAAAAGATCGGTTGGTAAAGAATTTGGGAAGTCTCAGCAAATCTGAAGTTCAGAATGTGTTGGATTTTTCAGAGTTCCTTCTGTTTAAGGGGCACAAGAAGGAATTTGTACGTTCAACTGAACTTGATCCGAAAGAAGATCCTATTTTAAAAATTATAGGAATTGCGGATGTAG
>JAYENE010000461.1:0-9048 GCA_034721935.1 Thermodesulfobacteriota bacterium | reverse complement strand
TGGCATTTTAAACCTGGTTCTTTCTTAACGATTTCTAATTCCTTCAAACAGTTTCCTGCTTTAAATCTGATCACACCCGAAGCTTGATTTCAGATGGTTTGTTGCATAACGCTAAAGTATTACAAAATATTCAATAAAATTTCCCAGACTCCTGAATTTAAAAGGGAGTATTACCAGTTTGTTAAAATTGGAATGATATTCCACAGCATCATCATTTATCGGGCGGGCCGCCCGCCTCGGCTGAGCGAAAGTCTTCAGGGATGCTGACCGCCTCATTTGGCCGAGAGCGATGGCGGGCGAGGTGAACCCGCCCCTACGGGTTATCAGCAATTCTAATCATGGAATAATTGTTGCGAATCAAAAGAAATGGAATACCACGAAGCACACGAAGAAATAAAAAAATAACAATGTCTATTTCGCGTTCTTCATGTGCTTCGTGGTGAATAACAGGCTATAATTTAGAATTGTTGACGGGTTATGTGCATCAAGGGCGGGGTGAACCCGCTCCTACGGGTTATGTGCATCAAATTTTATAGGGGCGGGTTTATCTCGCCCGAATAGAGTTTATGTTTTCGGCTTTAACAAATTGGTAATGCTCCCGATCATTGTCATTTACGCATATTCTGAAGATCAAGATCAAATTGAGCTGATAGAAATTTATTACAAGAGTAACAGCAAAACTGAGGACAGGAATCGAATATTAAGACATTATAAAAATGGATAAAAATGCTTGTTTATTTAAAAAACAAAAAAACCCGTTCTTCTTTTAAAAAAGGATGGGGTTTGTGTTTTACAGACATGGATCTGAAACAGCAACGTTGCGTATGTGTAAATATACTTTTGCAGTTGGTTGCACTCTTCGACAGGGATAAATCCGTAATTTCCAGGCACATAAAAAACATCTTCAGAGAAGGCGAATTTGATAAAAAATCAGTTGTTGCAAAATATGCAACAACTGCTTCGGATGGAAAGACGTATCAGGTTTAATACTTTAATCTTGATGTCATTATTTCTGTAATCCATCATCACAAAGGCAGAAGTAAAACGTGGTAAAATTTATGAATAAGATGAAAAAAACTAAGGCAAGAGTGCGATTGATCCGTTATACCGGCGCTCCAGGCGAGCTGATCGCTTCTGCTGCCAGGCTTTGTTATGCAAAAGACACGGAAACGGTTTTTGACCAGGATCCGGGCCAGGCAGAGAAGTTTGTTGGAATGTTACGTGATATGGGGCATATGAGTCCGATTGAGCATGCTGTTTTTACCTTTTATATCGAGGGCGTATCACGGGCAATGACACACCAGCTTGTCCGGCACAGGCTGGCCAGCTATTCGCAGCGGAGCCAGCGATACGTGACACATGGCGGTTTTGATTATATCATGCCGCCGCAGCTTAAAGGAAAGAAGGTTAAAGATGAAGGCGTAGAGGTAGATGCGGAGAAGTACTTTGAGGAGACTATGGAATACCTGGCCAAACGTTATGTTAGGCTCAACGAGGCCTTGGGAAGTAAAGGCGAATCGAGCAATGAGGATGCCCGCTATGTTCTTCCAAATGCCTGCGAAACCAAAATCCTGATGACTATGAACGCCAGAGTACTTTTGCATTTTTTTGAAGAAAGGCTCTGCCTGCGCGCCCAGTGGGAAATCCGCGGCGTTGCCGACCAGATGCTGGTGCTCGCGCGTGAGGTGTGTCCAAGTGTTTTTAATGGGGCTGGCCCAAAGTGTATACGTCTTGGTAAATGCCCTGAAAAAAAGATGACATGCGGACAATTTGAAAAAATAAAGAAACGATATGCAGCGATTAAGGGATTAAGGAATTAAGGGATTAGAGGATCAGGGAGCGCCTATGCACGTCATTTCCGCGACCGTGTGAATCCAGAAAGTGAGCAATCCAAGAAAATGAGTAAAAAGACTGGATTCCCGATCAAGTCGGGAATGACAAAGTGAGGGATTATGGGTTATTGGAGGGATAATGCTGGAGATATTTAAAAGCGGCGGACCGGTTATGTATCCGCTGTTAGCCTGTTCAATCATTGTAATGACCGTTATCATAGAAAGGATAATCTTCTGGGTCAGGATGAATATGCAGCGCAATCAGTCTCTTGTTGACGAAATCCTTGAACTTTGCAGGACAGGGGATTGGGAGTCGGTTAAAGAAAAAACCACAGGATCAAAAGATTATATTATAAGGATTTTAGTAACAGGTATTCTGCATCGTGAATTTTCTATGATTAGGGCTATGGAATCTGCCGGCGCTGAAGAGATCAAGCGGATGCGCAGATATATGGGTGTAATAGATACTATGATCACTGTGACGCCCCTGCTTGGGATTTTCGGCACGGTGCTTGGGATTATTACATCCTTTGATGTGCTAGGGACAACCGGTATCGAACATCCTGAAGCTGTTACAGCAGGGATAGCCCAGGCCCTGCTTACCACTGCAACAGGGCTTGGCATTGCTATCCTTTCGGTTTTTCCATACAATTATTTTAATTCACGGGTTGAAAATGCAGCTCTTTCAATTGAAAAATACGCCACCAGCCTGGAAATTGTCTATGAAAAGCTGGCGCATGGTTCAGCCGCACAAAAGAGGAATCTAAAATGAAGCTCAGCCTTCAATCAAACAGAAAGGCTCGCATTGAAATGCTTCCTTTTATTGATATTGTTTTCCTGGTTCTGGTTTTTTTCATATATGCAATGCTTTCAATGGCCGTGCATCGCGGGCTGCCGGTTATTCTTCCTTTATCTTCCACCGCAAAGATAGATAAGACAATAGTTTTGTCTGTAACGGTTAAAGCTGATGGAACGGTTTATGTTGATAAACAAGCGACCCCTCTAAATGATTTGACAGAAGTGTTAAAGAGAGCGGTCAAAGAGCATAAGGAAGCTGGTGTTCTTTTTTTTGCAGATCGTGATCTGTTATATCAGAACCTTTTTAAGGTCATGGATTGTATCAGAACGGCAGGCATAACTAAAATTTCTCTCCAGGCAGAGGCGGACCAATAACTGTGAGACCAATAATATTTGCCGCATTGCTGGCAATTGGGATACATGGTTTGCTTTTGGGAATGGAGTTTGATTGTCTCAAAAAGAAGTATGTTCGCAGGCCGGAGACCAGGGCTATTACCATGACCCTGACATATTTTGTTCCCCCTCACCCAAACCCTCTCCCCCGTGGGGGAGAGGGCAGGGTGAGGGGACGCCGTCCTCAAGTTATTGAGAAGCTACCAAAAGCGCAAAAAAGGCCGGTGATATCCAAAAAGATGGTTAGCGCTCCTGCTAAGCCGGATAAAGTGATCTTTGAAGAATCTGAACCTTCAGAAGAAATTGTTTATCAGAACCCGGATTCAACATACCAGAAAGCAGATCAAAAAGCAGATATTGATGTTGCGGCAGCCGTTGATATCGAGAAGGAAACGCCTGTCATGATAAAGGCGGTGCCGTTATACAAAGTAAATCCCCCTCCGGAATACCCAAGGCTGGCAAGAAAAAGAGGTTATCAGGGCACAGTGGTTCTCGAGGTCCTGGTTGATCAAAATGGAAGGGTGGGCGATCTTCGTTTATTTACGTCCAGTGGACATTCAATTTTAGACAGAAAGGCAATGGCTTCTGTAAAGGAATGGCTGTTTGAACCCGGGATAAAAGGGGATAAGAAGCTTGATATGTGGGTTAGAGTTCCGGTCCGTTTTGAGTTGAAGTAATTACGAGATAACTACTCAGGTGTATAGGCTGAAGGCTGAAGACTGTCAGGGAAAAACGCATTTTGAAGTCATGTTTGGCGCAAGAATCAGACCCGCCCGCCTCGCCTGAGCGAAAGTCTTGAGGGATACCGACTGCCTCATTTGGCCGAGAGCAGTGGCGGGCAGGTATTTCCGCCAAAGTACGGCAAGCCTGCTCTTCTGACCCCTTCAGCCTTCAGTCTAAACAGCTTCAGACTGACTACGTCAGTAGTTTCGTCACGAGTATTATTCTTATATCCATTACATTTGTGTTTGTCGGGCCGGTTATCAGCAGATCTCCCAGTTTTTGGAAAAAATGATAAGAGTCGTTGTTTGCCAGAAAATGGTCAGGATTAAGCCTCATTGTCATGGCTCTTGATAAAGTATTTGTATCAGCTATTGCCCCTGCGGCATCTGTGGGCCCGTCTGTGCCGTCTGTGCCTCCGCTCAGAATGACAATATTTTCCGCTCCGGCAATATCCATTACAGCCGCAAGCGCAAATTCCTGATTTCTTCCCCCAAGCCCTTTCCCCTTGATAGTTACAGTAGTTTCTCCGCCGGAAAGGATACACGCAGGCGAGGGAATCGGATTGCCGGTTTGAATAATTTCTCTTGCTATGGCGCTGTGGACATGCGCCACTTGGGTTGTATCGCCTTCGATCATAGAAGAGAGAACAATTGTGTTATAGCCAAGGCTTTTAGATTTTTTCTTTGCCGCTAATATGGCTTCAATATTGCTGCCTATAATTAAATTGTGTGTTTTATTAAAGGCCGGATCGCCTGTTTTTGGTGTTTCCGGGACCCTGCCTGAAATTCCATCCTTTATATGTTTTACAACAGGTTTCGGCAATTTTTTCTGGATATTGTATTTATCAATAATTCTCATGCAATCGTCGAAACTGCTTGAATCCGGCACAGCAGGTCCTGACGCAATAACATCCAGATTATCTCCGACAACATCTGAAAGTATCAATGATACGAGCGATGCAGGAAAGGCTGCCTGTGCGAGCCGGCCGCCTTTTATCATGGAGATATGCTTTCTTATTGCATTTATCTCATGAATAGTCGCTCCGCAGGAAAGAAGTGTTTTTATGGCATCCTGTTTGTCTTTTAATGTTAGGCCTGGAAATGGGAGGGGAAGCAGGGCGGAGCCGCCTCCTGAAATAAGGCATAAAACCAGGTCATCCTTGCCTGCATTATTTGCAAGATCGATAATAGAGCCGGCGCCTTGCTGCCCGTTTTTATCAGGAACAGGGTGTCCTGCTTCTATCAGTTTAATGCGACCAAGTTTGCTTGTATGCCCATATTTGACATTGATGACGCCTTTTGCAATTCTATCCCCAAGAAGGCTTTCTATCTCTGCGGCCATGGGGGCTGTTGCCTTTCCAGCCCCGACCACAAAAATATTTTTTATGCGGGAAAGATTGCAAGACTTATCACCTATAAAAAGATGGTTACCTTCAATCCTGCAGTATCTCCTTACAGCCGCGCCAGGATCAACTGCACGCAAACCTGAGTAAAAAATTTCTTCAGCATCTTTTCTTATTTTTGCAATAATATCTGATTGAAATTTCATTAGGAATTAATTATAATTATTTTATGAAAAGTTTAATCGGACTGATTTAATTAATATCTCAAGTTTCGCACCTTTTTTTTATTTATCAAAGTCTTTAAACGGTAAGGGCCAAAATTGAATTTGGCTCCTTTACCGCCTTGACTTTGATAGAAATCAAGGATGCGAAACTTAAATTAATATCATACGACTGACGGTTTGTTGATGTCAAAGCAAAATTGACGGCAACCCACACCCTTACGTTACCGAAATTATGAAACAGAGTACTTAACTGGAGGAGAATATGGAGGATAAACCAGAGGTTTTCTTTAAAGGGCAGTTTCTTATAGCTATGCCGGGCATGACAGATCCGAACTTTTTCCAGACAGTCACCTGTATTTCAGAGTATACCAGGGAAGGCGCTGTGGGCATTGTTGTGAATCGACCTCATCCTACCATACTTGGAAAGGATATTTTTGATGAGCTTAAAATAAACTATGTTACCGCCTCTGGATCAACACCGATATATATTGGCGGGCCTGTTCATATTGGTGAAATTTTTATTCTGCACGGGCCTCCATTTAACTGGGAAAGCTGTTTTATGGTTACCCCTTTTCTTGCCATGAGCAACAGCAAGGATATTGTAAAAGCTGTAGCAACGGGCGAGGGGCCTGAAGCCTTTATTATAAGTATAGGATGTGCCGGCTGGGGTAAAGGTCAGCTTGAATCGGAGATAAAGGAAAACATATGGCTGACATGCCCAATTTCTGAAAGGATTATTTTTGAGATGCCGGTTGAGTACAGGTGGGAAGAGGCTGTGAAAAAAATGGGGATAGATCCGGGTAAACTTTCGGATATAGCGGGGCATGCCTGATAAAAATAACACCTCTATATTAATCTATTTTTCAGCTTTTGGTTCAGTTTCAGCTTTTGGTTCAGTTTCAGCTTTTGGTTCAGCTTTTGGTTCAGCTTTTGGTTTAGCTTTAGACTTCCTTTTTCTAAGACAAGTCTTGTCTTTCCTGACAAATGCGCAAACTTTAGGATTATAATACTCCTTACAGTTTAATGGATTATATAACGGACATTCTGGATATTTTTCTGACATAAATATTTTTCCTCGTAAATTAATTTCCCTCAGGAAATGGATTTGTGCATAAGACCAATCATTGCGTCAACTGAATTTTATTTTAACCTAAGTTGAGCGATTAGCTGTTAGCCATTAGCGTTTAGCTTTGGAAAATCAAGGTATTACGTTAATTAGAAATTGCATCCAATGGGTGAAAGTTTGTAATAGCTAACCGCTAAAGGCTGATCGCTCAATTTAAATTTAACATAACACAAAATATTAAATTTTACAAGGGATTAAGTAGGGCATTGTTTTCATCTTAATGGTTGGCGCAATTTCTCCAGATTAATTCTTGCAAAATCTATTGAAGGATCTATTGATAAGGCTATTTCGTAATACTTGATGGCCTTTCCCCTCTTGCCCATCTCACGATAATTAGAGGCAATATTGGCATAATCGATACCAGAACCAGGGTCGAGCATGAGTACCTTTTGGAAGCACTCTATAGCCTTTTCATACTCTTTGAGAGAAAAATTACAAAAACCCATCAGATTGTAAATATCTGTTCTTGCGCTGTCAAAGCTTTCTGCCTTTTTTAACACATCTATAGCTTTTCTATATTTTCCCATGTTCTTCAGGCACACGCCCATATAGGAATAGATGCTTACTGCATCCTGTTTTATAGGACCAAGTTCGAGCGCTTGATTCAAATAGGTTAATGCTGTTTCCGGGCTATTCATGGACAGGTGGCATAATCCAAGATAAAATTTAATATAGTACTTTCCAGGAAGCAAATTATCCATGTTTTTTAGTTTGCAAATAGCCTCTTTCGGCTTTGTGTTTTCTGATATCAGCTTGGCAGAAAACATCCCAACGCTGCTTCCCAGTGAACGTTCCCTGAAATGAGCTCCCGGTATGATTGTATAGAAGGCCGGTATTTCCAGCAAAGGATGCGTTGTATTAATTACAATCACCTCAAAAGCTTTTTTTGCAAGAATGGAAACGCAGTTTTGAACCTCAATCTTTATGTTATTGTCTGAAATGTCTGGAAGGTCGGTTATATTGATTTTAGTTTCTGAGTTGGTTATGAATTCAGCTTCTTTGATTTTTTTTAATTTTGGGAGGCCGCTTGCCATATAATTGGAACAGGTATTAAAATCACCGGCAAGCTGGGCTACTTCTGAAAGCGCGCGGCTTAAGGCTTTTTGCGAATCCGGAGTTGTTCCCGCAGTCCATACAATTTCACTTTTTTCCGGGAAGGTCGATGGATCGTATGCCAATATTCCGACCGTGGGGATGCCCAAGTCGAGCGTAAAATCTGAAATATAAAGTTTTATGCCGGCATTTCTGTACTTTTGAATCATTTCCCTAACGAGTGGTTCTGTAACTGAATCAGCGCTGATTGAGGGTGTTTTCAGACTGTTTTGACTGATTATGGATGATGTGTGCCTTTCCACAACTTCGCAGATGCCCTGTATTAATGCCTCTTCAATGCAATTGCCGATACATGCCCCGTTAAATTCGTTGATTGTGAAAAACCAGTCAAAAGGGATAAGGATTTCTTTATCTTGTGTCAGATTATATGCCTGTGTCCATTTTAAGGGTATATTTTCAAATATTTTTTGGGCTATTTCCAGTTCTTTTGAATCATCGTGAACCGACAGGGCGATCATTTCAAAGGATATAGCCCTGTCTTTTATATTCTTATATTTTTCAATGATAAAGTTATCAGGATTATTGTTGAAACTAAAAAAGGAAAATCGTTCTGCCAGTTCCATTACAGCGCTTGCCTCTGCCTGAGGTGTTGTGGCTCCTTTGCCCATCTGTTTTTTTGTTCCAATAACCGACAATGCATCCTTGCCGCAACTGCTAAGATAAACCGGTATGCCCAATCTGCCGTTGTCTATTCTTTCGGTACGTTTAAGAATGTCAAGGTCAAGCCTTTTCAGTTTTTTCTTGAACCGCTTAACAGTTTCTTCAGGGGGCACTATCTTATCCTGATCCAGGGTAAAGCCTTTAAATGCATCGTTTAATATAATTTTATTTGTCATTGATTTTGTTAAATTTCCTTTTTAATAAACTATATTTGTAAGCGTTCACGGAACGTTGAAATTAGAAATTGGAAATTTGGCCTTCATGCCTGCCCGCCATCGCTCTCGCTCAGGCGAGGCGGGCGGGCTTTTGTATTGTTGATGAACGCATTCCATTTTAGGCCGAATTTTTCAACTATTGTTTTGTATTCTGTCTCGTTTGGCTTATGCCATGTAGCACCATCTGTGCATAAAATGCACCCTGCATAACTTGTTTCATCCCTGCCTGTGCGTGCCCGCACCTGTCTGTGTGCAACGCACAGGCAGGCGCAGACAGGGCTCCCGAATTTCTAATTTCCAATTTCAAGTTTCAAGCCGTGAACGGCTACCTATATTTTATATAGCATGTAATTACTTAAGAAAATCCGGAGGCGCTCACAGCGATATTTTTTACCGCGAAGAACACGAAAGACGTGAAGATAAAGAAAAATCCTTCGTGATCTTTGTGGTGATTAATAATAAAATCGCCTAAATTAATAATATTATATCATATAATACCTAAATTGAGCGATTTTGAAGCTGAACCGCATTTTATGATGCAAAACATTCTACTCAAACAGCAATTTTAAGTCAAAACATCTTTTTCGGTAAGCGGAAGGCGTATTATTTCAGCAGTACTTGG
>JAYENE010000460.1:0-2041 GCA_034721935.1 Thermodesulfobacteriota bacterium | reverse complement strand
TATGTGCTTTTGACATAGCCAGTGCGTCATTTACCCCATCCCCGACCATAACGGGCAATTTTCCTTCGCGGGTGAGTTTCTCGATCACTGCTGCTTTGCCTTCAGGTAACAAATCAGCGTGGCAAAAATCAACCATTAGTTCCTTTGCCATTTTATCGGCCACTGTGGCCTGATCTCCTGTAATCAGATGAACTTCTCTTATCCCGTCATTCTTGAGGTATTTTATAATTCTCCTGGCGCCGGGCCTGATTCTGTTCTTTATACCGATCAGCCCGATCAGTTTGCCATCTTTTGCTACGAATATAGCGCTTTGACCCTCAGTAATAAGTCGATCAATATCTTTCCTGTACCGCTCTATGCTGATACCACGCATGCGCATCAAGTGTCTGTTACCGACCAGTATCTTGCGGCCGTCCACCATTGCCTCCATGCCCCGACCAACAATCACCTGGCAGGCTGCATGGCCCTTGATCTCTATTGCCATTTCCTTTGCCCTGTCTCTGATGGCCCATGCCAGGGGATGGTGGCTGTGCAGTTCGGCAGAGGCTGCAGCGCCTATCACTTCATGCTCGGAGATTTTTTTGTTATGAATTACGATGCTTTCAATCTCGGGTTGAGAGCAGGTGACTGTGCCGGTCTTGTCAAAACAGATAACATCCGGCTTGCCCACCTCCTCAAGATAGAGGCCGCCCTTGACCAGGATATTTTTCCGGGCAGCGTTGGCAATGGCCGCGCTGACGGCTGTGGAAGCAGCAAGAACTGTGGCGCATGGACACGACATGACAAGAAGAACTGTCAGCACCCGGTAAATGCTTTGAGTCACGATCAGGGTTCCCACCGAAAGGATTATGCCAAGCCTGGTCAGACGGGCGGATAAAACATCTCCCTGATCCATGATGGGAGCCCTGGTAGCCAGGGACTCCTCTACCATTTCGAGCATTCTTGCAAGATATGTCTCTTTCCCCACTTTTTCGGCCCTGATATGGATAGCCCCATCATGTACAAGAGTGCCGGCAAAGACTTTGCTCCCTGTGTTCCTGTATTCAGGAACAGAGCGCCCGGTAATATGGGCGTCATCTATCGTGGCATGGCCTGAAACAATTACTCCATCTGCAGGGATACGTTCCCCGGTATGAACAGCCACAATAGCTCCGACTCTCAACTCTGAAACAGAAGTGGCCACTTCTACTCCATCAATAACCTGATATGCCTCCTTTTCATTAAGGGATAGGATATCGCGTATAGCCCGCCTTGATCTTTCCGTAATGTAATCCTTGATCAAGCTGCCCAGCCGCATGATAAAGATAATCTCTAAGGCTGTCAGGGCTTCGGCCATAAGTATAGCCACAATAGCTGTAAAGGCCATAAACTGATGCAGGCTGTATTTCTTCTTCTCAACAATATCAAGCGCTGCTTTTTTTAGTATGGGGTAGCCAAAAAAGATGGCTGATAAGGCTGGAAAGCTGAAGATCGACTCCTTGATTGGTGTTTTTCCAAAAACCAACTTAATCAGAAAATAGACCGCAATAAAGCCAAGAGCCGACACTTCCAAAACATCCCTGAGCAAAGACCTCGGTTTGGTCGCAGCGCTGATCGTAACAGCTCTAACAGAAGGCTCCCTTTTAAGGTGGTAACGGGCGGGAAAAAGTTCATCCAGCTTTACAAGGACGGTCTCTTGAGAGACCCTCTTTTCGTCATACAGAATAACAACTGAACCCGCCGCAGAATTGCCCGAGACCGCAACTATGCCTCTCACCTTTTTCAGGGCATTGCTGACGGCAGCGCAACGGGCCGGATCTTTTTTCATCAAGAAGCTTTTAACCCGCATCCTGCCGGGTATCGAATGTTTGATTCTGTAATATGACAAAGCCACGTTGCTGTCCCCCTTTACCCCATAAGCGCTAAGTTATTTTGTCAGAAATTTACAAACTCAAAAAGTAACCTGCCAACAACCTGATGTGGCGGGCAGTTCAATTTAAAACGGCTGACTGTTTGAGCATGTTAGTGAGCGTTAAGAAATAACGACGATCAAATAAAATTT
>JAYENE010000459.1:0-2045 GCA_034721935.1 Thermodesulfobacteriota bacterium | reverse complement strand
TTTTCTTTGCTGCCGAAACTTAAAACCTGATGATTACGGCTCCCGTATCTATATATTGTTACACCTTTGCAACCGCTTCTGTAAGCATAAAGATATACCTTTTTAATATCCTCCTTTGTTGCGTTCTGAGGAAAATTGACTGTCTTGGAAACAGCATTATCCGTATATTTCTGGAATGCAGCCTGAATCTTAACATGCGATTTTGGTGAAATCTCATGAGATATTCTAAAAAGCCTTTTTATATGATCAGGAATAAAGTCAAGCAACTGTATGGAACCTGTTTTTGCAAGTTGGCCAAAGAGCTTTTTACTGTAAAATCCTTCCTTCCTGGCGATTTTAATAAAAAGAGGATGTATTTCCGGAAGAAACTTTCCGTCAAGCACATGCCTCGCATATGCCACAGCAAAAATCGGTTCTATTCCGCTGGAAGTGCCGGCAATAATACTGATAGTGCCTGTCGGGGCAATTGTAGTGGTAGTGGCATTTCGCATATATGGCGTTGATGGGTTGTCAAAGACACTTTCCTTGTAATATGGAAAATTCCCACGTTTTTTGGCAAGGCCGGCAGATGCTTTTGTGTATCATTGCAGTATGTTTCAAGGTTTCAAAGATACTTTCTATTGAATCTTCGACAGGTAGAACAAAACAGGCGGCAAGCTGCCCAAGAGATCTGCCTGCATTCATAAGGGTAGGCGAGTTGGGTAAAAACCACTTATTGCTTAAAAGTTTTAGAAATTTTTGCTCAGTTTTATCAACATCAGCTTCAGAATCGAATATCTTATCACCAGAAGCGATAGCTTTTGCCACCCTTGCAATCATGTCTTCAGGTGTTTCAATTATTTTTCCTTTGCGGTCCTTTTTCAGATACCGCTTTTCCAGCACAACTCTTGCATTTTTTGAAAGATGTATAGACATTGTGGCATCCTTCACGACAAGTTAAAAGTAGTTTATCCCGCGACATGCGGGATTGATCTTGTATTTTGGCAGTAAAATTTGAAACTCGAAATTTGAAATTGGGAAAAACACAAAGATGTAGATGCGTTACCTAATTTCAAATTTCCAGTTTCGACATCGGCATTCAATTTGATAATATACGCTTTTTCGAAAAAAGTGTAAACTGGTGAATGAAGAATGCCTATGGTCTCTTGGTATTTAAACCTATCTGCGTTTATCTGTGTTAATCTGTGGCTGAACTATTATACAAAACCAAATTTTTCTTTTAATTTCCGGTTAACCACAGGCGGCACCATTCCCTCAATATCACCGCCAAAACGGGCAGCCTCCTTTATTATTGATGAACTTGTAAAAATCCATCTCAGGCCGGTCATAAGGAAGACAGTCTGAATTTCCCGGTTTAGTCTGCGGTTCATCAGGGCAAGCTGAAACTCATATTCAAAATCGGATACAGCGCGCATTCCACGCAGTATGGTATTAGCTTCCCGCTTTTTTGCATAATTTATGAGAAGCCCGTTAAATTTATCTACTTCAACATTTGAAAAACCGCTTAAACTTTCTTCAATCATCTTGATTCGTTCTTCAATAGTAAAAAGACATTTCTTGGTAGAATTATACAGTATAACTACAATAATTTTATCGAAAAGTTTAAGTCCCCTTTCGATAATATCAAGATGACCGTTTGTAATCGGGTCAAAAGAACCAGGATATACAGCTATTTTTTGCATGGATTTATTATTCCTTATATAAATGTTAGGTGTTAAGTGTTAGGTAACTTCTCAATAAGTTCTGGTAAATGCTTTGGTAAACGAATTGTCTGGATTCTTGCCTGCACGGGAGTGACAAAAAGTAATTGACAGTAAAATCAGCGTGCTAAACTTGAGTATATGATTAACCAGCAAACTGCTTTTACCTAACACCTAACACCTAAATATTAATGAATTCGACTTTTTTGAATTCATTAATATTTATCAGAAATTTACAAACTCAAAAAGTAACCTGCCAACAACCTGATGTGGCGGGCAGTTAAATTTAAAACGGCTGACTGTTTGAGCATGTTAGTGAGCGTTAAGAAATAACGACGACCAAAT
>JAYENE010000458.1:0-2047 GCA_034721935.1 Thermodesulfobacteriota bacterium | reverse complement strand
CATCAGCGAAGGGCACATCCGGCAACCTCTTGAGCGGATGTGCCGTCGCACCGCGCACACGCCAGTCGAATGATTTTGGCTGGTGGCAGAGTACGTAACTGGTTTTTCCTGCCTTGGTTCGACCTTTAGCCTGCCCGATGGCAACGGCAAATGGGTTGTCGGCATTGTATTCCGCTGTAGTCATGGGCAGGCCGATGACCAGGGGTTGGGTTGCGGGACGTCCATAAATAAGTAACTAACTCGCTATCCGATTGATATATTTAGGGCACTTTCGTGCTGGTTACTCGTTGCTTGTTGCTGGTTACGGGCTTGTGAGGGGACGCTGGTGCTTTTGTTGCTTTATTCAGATTTCACGGCCTGTCCTTCAAGAAAATTCTTTTGCCCGAAATTTTTTCCTGTTAGCTATCGCAACTCCGCCTTCACTGGTTTGAGTAAGCACATAAAGCCCGGCTTTCTCGGCATAGCGCCCTACGTCATCCTTTACTACCAACGCACCAATTCCGCCTAACGGGGAGAATCTGGGGTCAAACCTTGATTATTATAATAAGGAAATGTGAGAATAGGACTATTCTTCCTAAAAATGCATCCAGCCAACAGGTAATCCTGACCTGCGTCCTGACCTGCGGGACGCAGGTGTTTTTGTTGCTTTATTCATAGTGGAGGACACTGGTTTCACGGCCCCTTTTTATCGAACGAAGGACATTTGTTCGTCCTATTCCAAGATATCTTGCCACATCAGCCGCTGAAAATGGGGACGCTGGTTACTTGTTAACTTATCCATCAAGAAGCCCATGCGTTTTTAACTGCATTCCCTTCCTACTGCTTTTTTGACGCCGACTCGACTGATTCCAAGAAATAGGGATAAAAACTATTGAACATACAAGACGATAAGGGATTTTTTGTCGGATTAATTCTGTCTATGGATGAGGAGTAATTGCGATAATGGTAATCTGATTTTCTTTGGGACCGTAATACCAGAAAATTCTGTATGCTGCCGGTGTAGATTGTTCAGCATACGCCTCAAAAACCTTTTCTCCTTTAGGCCCCTTCAGGGTAGTAAATTCATGGGTCTGCAATCCGGGGTGTCTTGGATTAAGGGATAAAAACTCGATAGCCTTTTTTACAGCCTTGTATCGTTTTGAAAGCCCCCGATCAATTTTGATTTTGTTGAGTTGTTCTCTAGCCTCATCCGTGTGAAATATATTAAACAATTGGCAATCCTAAAGTTCGTTGATAGCGAGTTTTTTTATCTTCCCCTTCGCTGCTTGTTTTAAGCCCCTTTGAACGCTCTCAAACACGTTTTTGTTTTTGTAAAGCCATGTTTCCGAAGCAGGGATGAGGGCAAGAACAGTCTTTAATCTGTTAAGCTCCTCCATATCGATAACAGCAGCCATTTTATGCCCCTGTGTATCAGTGATGAATTGTTTCACCTTAATGCGGTCATCCTTTTGTTTTGCTACTGCAGGCATATTATCCCTCCTTGAGGTAATTTAATAATACGTAACACTTTAGCTCTTTGAAAAATTAAGCCGCCAATTTGAAATCATTTTCGGCCACTGCCTTATCAGCTATGGCATTTTGGGCGGTAGCCATTAAAAAAAAAGAGGGGTTACCCATTAAAGAAAAAAATGGGGTCATTATGTTGCGAGTTTAGTTATGTTGTGAGTTTGAATATATTTCCTTTAAATATCCAAAATATATTTTCTTTGAATTTAATTCTTATAGCTGAGTTGTCATCAGAATACAAAAGAAATTGTACGACAATTTGTAAGAACAATTAGCCCCCAGTTTTACTTTCCCCGTATTTAATCTTTTTACTTCCTTATCAGATATTATTTTTCTGCAATAGACCAAACATGATACATTTTTGGCTCCATGGTAAAAAACACCATGAAGACAATGATTAAATGTGCCAATTGCGGGAGAATCGTTTCTGCTAATCCTCGCGTAAAAAACCAAAAGTACTGCAATCGAAAAGCCTGCCGGCGTGTCAGAAAAAACAAATGGGAACAAAGTAAAATAGCATCGGAAATAATGGGGGACGTTG
>JAYENE010000457.1:0-9103 GCA_034721935.1 Thermodesulfobacteriota bacterium | reverse complement strand
TTTTATTTGGTCGTCGTTATTTCTTAACGCTCACTAACATGCTCAAACAGTCAGCCGTTTTAAATTTAACTGCCCGCCACATCAGGTTGTTGGCAGGTTACTTTTTGAGTTTGTAAATTTCTGATGAATAAAACCGATGCATGTCAAAGCTCTGTGTACCTCAAGAGCGAGACCTTCAGTTGATGAGAGATGGGCTCTCACTGAATGATCCTGATTTGCTAAATGCCCTTAAGCATTTTCTTGACCCAGATGATCCGATGTTCAACAAAATGGAATATGAGGGTGAATGGGGGTCGGGCACAGCAACATATTGAGATAATATATAAAACGTTAAAATCTTGCGTTAAATAAGGCCTTAAATAGGATATTTAAGGCTAAAACCCACAACATGATCAGACTCGCAACATAATGACCCCTATGTTTTTCTGGACAAAACTCGAATAATTAACATTTAAGATGTGACCCTGTTGTTTTCCCCAGAGAAAGGACGTTTAAAATGATATTCGAATACTGTCAAAAAGTTATTGAGAAAGCTGAATACAAAAAGTTGGAAGATGGCACATGGTTTGCAGAAATTGCGGGTTTTAAAGGGGTTTGGGCAAATAGCCAGAGCGTTGAGGAATGCAGAAAGGAGCTTATCACAGTCTTGGAGGAATGGATTATTTTTAAACTTAGGGATAAAGATCACATTCCGGAGGTTGATGGTTTAGGAATAGAAATTAAAGAACTCGCAGTTGCATAGATTAAGATGCCGATTTCAAGGAAAGATTTCATAAAAAAATTTAGGAGCTTGGGATTTAGCGGACCCTATTCAGGAAGGAGACATCAATTTGTGATGAAGGGGGAGCTGAAAATAAGGGTTCCAAATCCTCACAAGGCTGGAGATATCACAGATTCGTTGTTGCATGAAATTCTCCGACAAGCTGGACTTAGCAGAGCTGAATGGAACAAAGCATAATCCCATAACGAAACTCTAAAAGCTGAAATCCTCATCTAAATTATCATCACAAATTAAACTTCCGAACAAACATGAAGTTATGTTATTCTGCGTGTGTCTGCGGCTAATAAAGAATTGAAAAAGGAAAAAAACTGTTGCTGTTGAAGAATATGTAAGGAACTTGAGAAAAGGCAGATTCTGAAATGATTATCGATACAGATGTTCTTATTTGGTACATGAAAGGAAATAAAAAAGCATATAAGGCTATTGAGAGGGTCGATAATTTTTTCATTTCAGTTGTTACATATATGGAACTGGTTCAGGGAATGAGAAATAAGAAAGAATTAAATAGTCTCCGCAAGTCTATTCATTCCTGGGATGCTAAAGTACTATATATTTCCGAAGAAATATCTTCTAAAGCCATGTTCTATGTGGAACAACATCTCTTAAGCCATTCGTTGCAATTAGCTGACGCATTAATTGGCGCCACAGCCATAGCATATGGTTTGCCGATTCTTACCGGCAATGATAAGTATTACAAAATAGTAAAAGATATTCAAATTACAAAATTTCGTCCATGAGATCAGAATGGGAGCATTACCAATTTGTTAAAGCCTAAAACATAAACTCTATTCGGACGGGATAAACCCGCCCCTACGAAATTTGATGCACGTAACCCGTAGGGGCGGGTTTACCTCGCCCGCCATCGCTCTCGGCCAAATGAGGCAGTCAGCATCCCTGAAGACTTTCGTTCAGGCGAGGCCGGCGGAGCGCCCGATAAATGATAATGCTGTGGGATATCATTCCAATTTTAACAAACCGGTAATACTCCCGATCACAACTTAGGTAATAGTAACGTTGAGATAAAGGAACATATCACACTTGAAACAGATTATTTTAGGAACCGCCGGGCATATTGATCACGGCAAAACCTCGCTTATTAAGGCTGTCACAGGAATAGATACCGACCGTTTAAAGGAGGAAAAGCTTCGCTGCATAACAATTGAACTTGGCTTTGCCTCAATGGATCTTCCGAGCGGCCAGCATCTTGGAATTGTCGATGTGCCGGGGCATGAAAAATTTGTAAAACATATGGTTGCCGGGGCTACAGGGATTGATATTGTGGCCATGGTTATTGCCGCTGATGAAGGTGTAATGCCACAAACGAGAGAGCACATGGAAATATGTTCTCTGTTAGGCATAAAACACGGTTTTGTCGTCCTGACAAAGACAGACATGGTTGACGAAGAATGGCTGGAACTGGTGCAGGATGACGTCAAAGAGTTTCTCAAAGGCACATTTCTTGAAAATTCACCCATTATACCTGTATCATCTGTAACAGGTTCGGGCATTCCAGAATTTATCAAAACCCTGGATGAACTGAACGCCTTAATTCCTGTGCGCGCATCAACCGGCCTGTTCCGCCTTCCTGTTGACAGGGTTTTCAGTATGAAGGGATTTGGAACAGTAATTACCGGAACACTTATATCAGGTAGTATCCATATCGGAGATACTGTTATGATATATCCGTCAGGCATTACATCAAAAGTCCGTGGAATTCAGGTTCACAACCAGAACCTGAATGTTGCGGAAGCCGGAATGCGCACAGCCATTAATTTCCAGGGGCTTGAAAAGTCTTCTGTAACACGCGGAGAGGTATTATCTACTCCTGACGGCTTAAGGCCGAGCTTCATGATAGACGTGCTGGTTCACTATCTTGAGAGCAACAACAAATCCGCTAAAAACCGGACACGCATCAGATTTCATACAGGAACCAGTGAAGTATTAGGCATTCTTATTCTTCTTGACAAGGATGAGCTTCTTCGAGGTGAAACAGCTCTTGCTCAGATCAGGCTCGACTCTCCGGTTGCGGTGGTAAAGGATGACAGGTTTATAATAAGAAGTTATTCCCCGATACGAACTATTGGCGGCGGGCATATATTAAATCCAATACCCAAAAAACACAAACGCTTTAAACCAAAAGTAATCAAACTATTAAAGGGGGTTGTCGATAATATACCTGAAGAAATAATTTCATCGCATGCTGATGATTCCGGTTACGTCGGCGTCTCCTTTGCCGACCTTAAAATAATGACCAACCTTCCTGAAAAACAGCTTGATAATACCATCCAGGGGCTTTTGTCAAAAAAAACAATTCTATGTTTCGACAGGGTAAATCGAATTTACATTCATAATAACAGCATTGAAAAATTAGAGAAAAAAATACTCGATTACCTGTCAAATTACCACAAATCAAATCCTTTAAAGGCCGGTATGCCCAAAGAGGAGTTAAGATCAAAGTTTCCCTTTGCGCTGGGGACAAAGCTTTTTAATCTTATACTTAACCGGATGATAAAGGACAAGGTGATTGTTCAGGAAAAAAATGCTGTCCGTTTATCTTCGCATATTGTTTCTCTGAAAGTTGATCAGGCTGACATAAGAACAAAGATACTGGACGCCTATCTTAAAAGCGGGCTGACCCCCCCGTACTTCAAAGAACTAAGCAAGTCGCTTGATGTTGATTCAAAGCAGGCAAAAAATGTGCTGATACTGCTTGTTGATGAAGGATTTCTGCTTAAGGTAAAGGAAGATCTCTATTTCCATGCAGATGCTGTAAACGAGTTAAAGAAACGGCTGGTCGATTATTTAAAATCTAATGAAGAAATTACAACGCCGCAGTTCAAGGAAATGGCATCTATATCTCGCAAGTATTTAATCCCGCTAATAGAATATTTTGATTCCACAAATATAACCCTTCGAGTTGGTGACAGCCGAAAATTAAGGAAGGGGTAGCAATTTAATTTTGTTGGACAGTTTTTATATTCACCGCAGAGTCGCAGAGTGCGCAAAGAAGTTTATTTTTTAAAACAAAAAATCCTTAATCTCAGCGTTCTTTGCGGCTTTGCGGTGAGATATAAATTATTGTTGACATATCAGCATGGCAGTAATGCTGTCGGCAAACAGCATTCCCTTGCGTGTAAGTGAGCATCTGTTTTCAGAAAGCTTAATCAAGGCGTCTTTTTTAAGAGAGGCTAAAGTTTTTGCAAATATTTTATTAAAGTTTACATCAAATTTTTTATCAAAAACATCTGTTTTAATTCCGTCCGTCATCCTTAGCCCAAGCGAAATCGCCTCTATCATCTGTTGCTCCCTTGACAAAACCTCCTTCCCCTCTAAGGGGAGCCTGCCTCCATTAACAGCTTTGATATATTTTATCACGCTCCGGGTGTTCCAGTAACGCACAGGCTCCACAAATGAATGGGCTGAAGGACCAAGCCCGATATATGGCGCAGACAACCAGTATTTTCTGTTATGCCTTGACATGTTGTCTCTTTTATCCGCCCTTTTATCTGATTTGACCAGCGCAAAATTTGATATCTCATATTGAACGTAGCTATTTGCGCTTAAAAACTCTATTGTCGATACAAACATATCGCTTACAAGGTTATCATGCAGAGGATAAAACCTTGCTTCCTGCCGGTCTTTATACATCGGGGTCCCTGGCTCATAGGTAAGCATATAGCATGAGAGGTGTTCAGGTTTAAGGTCAACAGCCTTTTGCAAATCAAGAAGCCAGGATTTTTTTGTCTGACCCGGAATGCCGTAAATAAGATCAAGCCCCATATTATCAAAACCAGCTTTTCGAGCCAATTTTACCGCAGAATTTATATCCTTTCCTGAATGAATCCGCCCAAGAAACGCAAGGTTTGTCTCCTGAAACGACTGCGCTCCGATATTAATCCGATTTACGCCTGCGCTCTTATAGCCGACAAAACGCTCTTGATCCACAGCGCCAGGGTTTACTTCCATTGTTATTTCAACATCTGCCGAAATTTTAAAAACCTGCCTGGTTGTCTCAATTATTTTACCAATATCTTCTGCTGTTAAGACGGAAGGGGTTCCTCCTCCAATATAGATTGTGTCAAACAGGAACGAAATGTTGTAAAGCATGCGCATCTCATGCATCAAGGCTTTAAGAAATGCCTTTTTAAGCGATAGATCGGTTATCGAGTAAAAATCACAATAAGGGCATTTTTTTACGCAAAAAGGGATATGAAAATATACCCCGGCCCGTTCACTTTTATCTGCACGCATAATAATTTTGCTAAAACTCGTAACTTCTCAAAAACTTCGCCTCAATCCCTAAATCCCTAAATCCCTCAATCCCTAAATCCCTCAATCCCTCAATCCCTTCTATATAAACCTTTTCATCAGCTCATCTATTGTTTCATCAACATTTTCCGGAGTAATCCCAAGCTCACGGCAAATCCTTTCAACCTTTGCCGTTCTCCGAGCATTATTTACATCGCCAAGACAATGAAACAAGCCGAGCCTCCTGCCAACCTGATATAGACATCTACGCTCCGGGTTCATTGACAGGAAGGATCGGATAATAGAAAGCATGTGCTCTTTATCTTCCGGCATAGCGCCTTCCACCTCCTCAAAAAGATTCAGGATATGATCGCTCTTGATAATACTTGTAATGCCTTCTAAGTTCTCAATAAACATTAAAATCTCATTGGCTGTCATAATATCTGAGCATTTTTTAAAACGACCGGCCTTATAATCCTCAAAAAGAGGTATATTGCCTGGAATTGCCAGGGTTCTGATGCGTATAAAATCGGGATTTATCCTGTTTAATGCAACTGCTGTTTCCAGGGCATGAATGTCGGAATACCCTCTTCCTCCAAGGCCGGGCATTATATACTCGGAAAGTTCTATCCCTGCATTTTTCACCTTTATCCCAGCCTTAATATGTGTTTCCTTTGTCGCCCCTTTCCTGACCATTTTAAGAACAATATCAGAGCCGGACTCAAGCCCGATATGGATTCTATTCAGGCCGGCATCCCTTATAGCATTTAGATCAGCCTCCTTTATCCGTGCAACTGTATGAGATCGCGCATAGGATGTTATTCTTTCCACCCCGGGAAATCGCTTTTTAAGATGCAATAGAATTTCTGCCATGTCGGAAGGCTTAATAAACAGGCTGTTTGCATCCTGTATAAAAATAGAGCTCATGCCTCTGTTAAACCAGTTCAATGCTGCAAAAAAGGCCTGCAAGTCAACCTGTTTAATATTTTCTGAGACTTTATTAGCATCAATTCGACTTATACGGCCGGATTCTCCGGCCATCTGTTGCAAAATTTCAACATATCTGTGAACCAAATCAATATCCTTTTTAACATGCTCGATCTTGCGTATGGAAAAACGGGACCCTTTGTACACAGGGCAAAAAGTGCAGCAATTCCAGGGGCAATTCCTTGTTACGCGTATAAGAAGGCTGTATGCCTCGCTTGGCGGTCGAATTGGCCCCTGTTCAAAGCCACAATATTGATCATTTCTTATCATTGCAGTATATTCTCTGGGAGCATTACCAATTTGTTAAAGCCGAAAACATAAACTCTATTCGGGCGGGATAAGCCCGCCCCTACGAGATTTGATGCACGTAACCAGTAGGGGCGGGTTTACCCCGCCCGCCATCGCTCTCGGCCAAATGAGACAGTCGGCATCCCTGAAGACTTTCGCTCAGGCGAGGCCGGCGGATCCGCCCGATAAATGATGATGCTGTGGGCCGTCATTCCAATTTTAACAAACTGGTAATACTCCCCATTCTCTCCAGCCTTAAACAACTTGCAAATGTTTAAAATATGGTTTATTGATATTGATAAATTCGTAAAAAAAACGAATTCATCAGGTGTTAAGTGTAAAGTGTTAGGTGTTAGGTTAAAGCAAGCGCCTGTTTAATCATATTCTTAACACTTAACACGGTTCTCAAAAAGTGGTTTTTTGACTTTTACGAGTTCATCAATATTGTTATGGAGAATATTGCAAATTGAATAAAATAAAAACATTTTTTTTAATATTCGCATTTATCTCTTTTTCAGCCCTGTCATGGCTTTTTCTTGATCTTTTGGCTTATGGGGATAAAAGGGCAAATGCCGATAATTCAAAAAAGCTTGTAGTAATCCTGCCCGGCCAAAACCTTTCAACTATTGCCAGCTATCTGAACAATACAGGCATTATAAAAAATCCAATTAAATTTAAGTTACTGGCCCGCATTAAAGGATGCGACAAAAAGATAAAGGCCGGTGAATACCTCCTTTCTTCCTCCATGCCTCCAATAAAAATACTGGAAACAATGGCAAGCGGAAAGGTATGCCTTTACAAAATAACCATACCGGAAGGTTATAACCTGAAACAGGTTGCATCAATTATTGCCAAAGCAAAGCTGTGCGCTAAAGCAGATTTTTTAAAGGCGGCAATAAACTCATCTTTTGTATATAACCAGGGAATTAACGCTGAAACCTTTGAAGGATATCTCTTCCCGGAGACCTACTACTTCCCTAAAAATATAACACCGAAAAAGATAATAGACGCAATGGTTGAGCAGTTCAGGTCGATATTTACTCCTGAATGGGAAAAGCGGGCAAAAGATCTTAATTTATCAATTCATCAGGTGGTGACACTTGCATCGATTATTGAAAAGGAAACAGGCGTGTCTTTTGAGCGGCCTGTTATCTCATCGGTTTTTCACAATCGTTTAAAGAAAAGAATGCGTCTTGAAAGTGATCCAACAGTCATTTACGGCTTAAAGAACTTTGACGGCAATATAACACGAAAACATCTTACAGCCAAAACCCCTTATAACACATATACAATTAAAGGGCTTCCGCCCGGCCCTATCGCAAACCCGGGAAGCAAAGCAATAAAAGCGGCCCTATACCCTGCTGATACCGATTTTCTTTATTTTGTTTCAAAAAAGGACAAAACACATAAGTTTTCAACAAATATAAAAGACCACAACAAAGCCGTGAGGAGGTATCAACTGCGTAAATGAATTTTGAGGCGGTTGGCTGTAGCGCGCGTTTTCCGGTCTTATGATATTTTTGTCCTTGAAAATACATCGTCACTCATTCCTGATACCTTTTTGTCTTTTAAATAATGGTAGCCGATTGCGGCAATCATTGCCGCATTGTCGCCGCAAAGATGTAAAGATGGTATATGGGCTGTAATTCCTTTTTCACCGGCATCATGCTTTATCCTTTCTCTTAACCTGCTGTTTGCAGCCACTCCGCCAACCAGAGCGATATGCTCGCAGCCCTTTTCTGCCGCGGCCATTAAAACCTTATACGAAAGAACATCAACGATTGATTCCTGAAATCCTGCCGCAATATCAGGAATCTGCTGTTTATAGTTGTCTTCGTGAATCTTCACATACCGGCTTACGGCTGTCTTAATCCCGCTGAAGCTAAAATCAAATTCAGACTTATTTAGATATGTCCTGGGAAAAACGATTTTCCCAGGGTCACCCTCTTTTGAAATATTGTCGATAACAATCCCCCCGGGATAACCAAGACCAAGCAGTTTGGCAACCTTGTCAAATGCCTCTCCGGCAGCATCATCCCTGGTTTGCCCCATAAGCTCAATTTCAGTATGGGAAACAACATGGGCGATATTTGTGTGACCGCCTGATGCCAGCAACGCTACAAAAGGAAAAGGAGGCGGGTCAGGTTCTAAAAAGACAGAATTAATATGTCCATCAAGGTGATTTACGCCAACCCATGGAATATCAAGGGCAAAAGCATACGCCTTTGCAAAGGAAAAACCAACAAGCAACGATCCAATCAACCCGGGACCCTGGGTCACAGCAATTCCATCCAATTGTTTTAAACTAATGCCGGATTCACTTATCGCTTCATCAACTACCGGAACAATAGCTTCGATATGTTTCCTTGAGGCAAGTTCAGGCACAACGCCGCCGTATGGATAATGCAACGCAATCTGGGAGGACACGATAGAAGATAAAATTTGTGTGCCACCGATTACTATTGACGCGGCTGTTTCATCGCAGGATGTTTCAATGCCTAATATTATCATTACAAAACTCGTCGAGTGGTCGAGTGGTCGAGTGGTAATTTCTCAATAAGTTCGGGTTTCTGTCATTGCAAAACCTTTTTAAATCCATTCTATGTCCAGCAGGCGCTCAACTTTTTTAAATTCAGGATCGCCGGTTACTACAATGGCATCATGTTCTAAAGCCAGAAATTTACAAACTCATTATCTGGTCAACCTGAGGCAGCGGACAATTAAATTTAAGAACGGCTGAAACTCGCACATAAGTGAGCGTAAAGAAATAACTTAGAGCAATCCTTTTATAAAAAGCTT
>JAYENE010000456.1:0-2071 GCA_034721935.1 Thermodesulfobacteriota bacterium | reverse complement strand
GCGGAGCAATCTGGCGGTCACCGGGCTGTATATGTATGGTTCGGATGTGTTTGATGTGATCGGGACGCTTGAGCCTTCGGCGCGGGGCGAACTTGAGATCACGGATGTGAACAATTATTATATCAGAGAGGGGCGGATGGGGTACCGGGTGCTGGATGGATACTGGAGCGATGCAGGGACGTTTGAGAGTCTGCTCCGGGCTGGGGTGATGGTGCAGAAGATAAAACAATCAGATGAGGCGTAACATGATGGTTATGATCACCGGATGTGCCGGCATAATCAGGTCATATATATTAGAATTTATTGGATTTAACCAGGTGTATCTATGAATGCAAAGGAAATGATTGAAAGGGAAGAATCTGAAACAATAGAATTTAAAAAATCAACTGCACAAGTGGAGAAAGCATTGAAATCCATCTGTGGCTTTTTGAATCATGAAGGCGGGAGGGTTTATTTTGGAATTGATAATGGAAAGGTTGTCGGGCAGGAGGTTTCTGATCAAACCTTAAAGTCAATATCACAAAAAATCAGGCAGAAGATAAAACCAGAGGTAACTCCGGAGGTAAAAGTTTTAGAAATTCAAGGGAAGAAAGTGATTGAGGTTAAGGTGAGAGAAGGAGGGGATAAACCATATTACCTGAATGGAATTGCTCATAAAAGAGTGGGGACTGAAGACGTTGTAATACCTCCTGAAGAACTTGAAAGGTTAATAATGGAAAAAAAGAAAGGTTATTGGGATAAGCAAACTTATAAAGATGCCACATTAGAGGATATAGATTGGGAATTTGTAAGAGAAGACTTTATTACCATGTATGAAAAAACATCTGAAAAGATAATTGAGAGTAAACCAGTGAATTTGTTAAGATCATTGGGTTGTATAAAAAAAGATAAACCAACGAATGCGGGAATCCTGTTATTTGGCAAAAGTCCTCAAGAATTTTTTGTTAATGCATATATTGCTCTGGGAAGATATAAAGGGAAAGGAGTCTCTGGGGAGAAGTTAGATTACAAAGAGTTTACAGGAAATTTATTTCAACAAATTGATAATTGTAATAATTATCTTGTCGAACATACTGCCCTGATGTCAAAACTGGTTCCAGGAGAGGTCAGGAGAAGGGATATCCCTGAATATGGAATGTTTTCTGTGAGAGAACTAATCACCAATGCCGTTTGTCACCGGGATTATGCTGATCAAGGTGGTAAAATTATAATTAAAATGTTTGATGATAAGATTGAATTTTATAGCATTGGGGGTTTGCCGGAATGGATCACTCCAGAGAACATCGTTTCTGAACAATACTCCAGAAACCCAATAATTACAAAAGTTCTGGCTAAGGTTGAGTATATCGAAGAATTAGGAGAGGGTTGGGATAAAATTATCAAGGAGCACAACGAGCATCCTTTAAATCCTGAAATGCCTGAAATAAAATCCACTAAAAACAGTACTCTTGTGACTTTGTTCTCAACAAAAGAAAAGTTTGAGGAAGAAACATATATCCTGAATGAGAGACAGAGAATAATAATAGACCATATCAGGAAGAATGGAAGAATAACAACGGGAGAGTGTGCAGGTTTACTTAACGTTTCCAATGATACTTCTCTCAGGGAACTATCCAAATTAAAATCTCTTGGCTTAATTGATAAAAAAGGTGTTGGTAGAGGTACCTATTATGTCATTAAATAATGCGGTGCAAATGCGGTGCAAATGCGGTGCAAACTCACCGAGTAAACGCTCATCCCGTTTGCTTTTATCAGCGATTGGAAAATACGGGGCGACAAAATACGGGTGGCAGAAGCTTATCAACAGCATAAGTTCAAATCTGTGTAAATCGGTGTTAATCCGTGTCCGGAAAAAGTTTCAATCAACTCCTAGATCCTTAAACAAACAATTTAAATATTTCAACCCCGTCGTCTTATGAAACTCATATCGGGATAGGTAAAAACCATGAAAGGAATCATCCTCGCCGGCGGCACAGGCTCACGCCTCTACCCGCTGACAAAGGTAACGAACAAGCACCTGCTGCCGGTCTATGACAAGCCGATGATCTACTATCCGCTGCAGACCCTCCTT
>JAYENE010000455.1:0-9234 GCA_034721935.1 Thermodesulfobacteriota bacterium | reverse complement strand
GAAATTACAGAATGTGCCGCTTTAGTTGGTAGTCAAGATTGATGAACTCGTAAAAAGTCGGAAAACACCATTTTTCGTCATTCCGGCGAAAGCCGGAATCCAGTAATTTCAATATGTTCTGGATGCCGGATCAAGTCCTGCATGACGTTTTTGGGACTTTTTACGAGTTCATCAAGATTAGAAGGCATGAACATGACTTAAATAAAAATATCGAACAAGGAATAATGAATTTCGAATGTCGAAGTAAAAAAACTTTATAATTCGACATTCCTTTGAACCTTTGAACCGTTGAACCATGAACCGTGAACCTTTCTTTATTTTGAAAAAGACTATCAATCCTCTAATAATCTTGATTGTATTTATAAGTTTGAATGTGCCCTGTTATGGAGGGGCTAACGATTCATTTGCGCCATGGGAGTTTAATAATTCATGTCCGGAAGAAAAAGTTGAAACATCTTCCTCTCCACCAGGACATTTGTTGCAGGGCATAGAGACACTTTGGGGATACATATCTTCTGTCGATGGGGATCGGTGTCCCATGCACCCCACATGTTCCGCGTACAGCCTTCAGGTAGTCAAAAAGCACGGTTTTTTTATTGGATTCATGATGACTGCGGACAGGCTCATCCACGAAGGCAGCGAAATGGACTATGCGCCGCTTGTCAAGGCAGGAGATAGATACAAATTTTATGATCCGGTCAGTAATAATGATTTCTGGTGGTATGATGCCAGAGGTCAGAGGTCAGAGGTCAGAGGTCAGAGGTCAGAGGTCAGAGGTCAGAGGTCAGAGGTCAGAGGTCAGAGGTCAGAGGGCGGAGGGCGGAGGACAGAAGGTGAGAAGGTGAGAAGGTGAGAAACATCGAATATTGAATGGGAAAAAAGAAACAGAAGTCAGATGTCAGAGGTCGGAGAGGCGCTAAGGATTAGAGGATTAGAGGATTAGGAAGCATGGAAATGAACGCTGCAAAATCCAGGTACTAAGGGTTCGCTCAAAAATACTATGTCCGCAAATAGCGGTTGGATTTTTATTTTATGACAAAATCAGATAGATACCCTAAGGCATTAGAGCTAAACAAGCCTATGTTGTGTAAAAAATAATTAAAGATGTTGTCATCTAAGGTATTCTGAACCAGTTTTTCAAGAAACGCATATGGATCTATTCTAATATATTAACGAGTTATAAAATCCAACCGACATTTGTTTACATAGCAAAAATAACTTCACATTTTAATGGCCGATGCATCCCGCCTAGCTGCGTTGCGAAAGCTTGGAATATGCCTGATATTCCTGCGCTTTCGCGCCTTGCCAGCCGGGCGCCTCAACACTTAAAATTGCGAACTTATTTTTGAGCGAACCCTAACAGATTATTTTTCTAATCTTCTTATGTTCTCACCTTCTGATCTTCTTGCACTACAATGTAAATTTTACTTTTTGCGTATTTTGCGCCTTTTTGCGGCTATATAAAAGTTAGATCCTCGTCACCCTGAATACTTCTTCAACAGTGGTAATTTCTTCCAGAACCTTGCGCGCGCCGTCCTGGACCAGGGTGATCATTCCTGATTTGACCGCTTCCTTTCCTATTTGATTTGTATCTGATGTTTTTAAGATCAGCTTTTTCAGGTGATCGTCAATGACCATCATTTCAAAGATGGCTGTCCTTCCCCTGTAGCCGGTATTCATGCAGGCAGGGCATCCCTTTTTTCTGTAAATTTTACGGCCTTCTGGTATGACGTTGCCCATACCGATTTTTGTCAGTGATTTGTCGTCCGGGATATAAAAATAAGGGGTCAAATCTACGTTTGACCCATGAGCAATCTATTTTCTCTTATTTCAATAGGTCTTCTGATTTTTTATCTTTATTCTTAAGCTTTTATGCCACCTTGAATCTTGACTAATTAACAACAAGGGTCAAACGCATAATGACCCCATTTCCCATTTCATAAATTTCTTCAAGATTGTTTGTGCAGGTTTTGCAACCCTCCAGCGGCCTGTCCGCCATCGGCTTCTCCTTCAGACACACCGGGCGGGCATCTAACCTTGCTAATCTCAGCATCTTATGATTATCAAAGTGTAAAAAAGAGCCAAGCGCTTTCTGCACGAACGTTAAATTCTCTTTTGTCAAAAAGACTTGACATGACACTTGCTGCGGTGAGCTACGCAGTAAAAAGAGGAGAGAAGATAGCGAAAGAAGCAGGTTGTCATCTGGACGATTGAGTTATTTAAGTATTTAAGGACGTCCCCCTCAGTGTTTGCGCTTTTGATGGCGCTTTTATTTAACGGGCCGGCATTTGGGTATACAGTTTCTGGTATCGGTGGCACATTTTAGGCAGATTTTAGGATTGACAATTTAAGATTTAAGATTTAAAATTTAAGATTACCATGAAATTAGAAGGAGATCACATCATGTCCAGCTCTTTAGCTTTTGATACCCTGGCTTATGCCAAGAAATTAAAAGAAACAGGCTTTACTGAAGCACAGTCAGAGGTACAGGCCGAAGCCATGGCTGAAATTATAGATGAGCGGCTGGCAACTAAACAGGATTTAAAAGAACTGGAGATGCGTCTCAAACAGGATATCCTTGATCTTAAAAGAGATATAAAAGAGCTTGAAATGCGTCTCACCATTCGACTCGGCGCCCTGCTGACGGCTGGCATCGTCATTGTAGCCGCGTTGGCCAAATTGCTGTGAGATGTCTTGAAGGGAGCAAGAAAGATGATACCAGCGCGTATATTGTTCATATTGTTGGTCTGTTTTATGTTCCTCCTGGTTTTGCCTATTACATCTCATGCTGAGGAGGATCGTACGAGGGGGCTCACGACGGGAGATGTGTTGCTGAGTCCCGCGGATCGGCTGATCCTTGAAGCCATCAACAGAACTAATGATCGTATCGATAACCTTTCTAATGAGCTCAACGGGCGTATCGATAACCTTTCTAATGAGCTCAACGGGCGTATCGACAGGCTCAACGGGCGCATCGACAACCTGTGGATCACCATGTTGGGGGGATTTATGGGAGTGATGGCTTTCATAGGGGGTCTTGTGTTTTGGGACCGGCGGACGTTCTTGAAACGGGCACAGGAAGCATATCGCGATGAGATGTTGGGTGACAGGAAGAAGACCGAAGCCATGCTGGCCGGCATGAGGAAACTCTCGGAACAGTTTCCTCAGGTGCGTGAGGTACTCAAAAGCTTTGGTCTGTTGTAATAAAATCGCTACACAGACAATAGGTTCCTATTACCTCGAATCTATATTACTCCCCATTTCCAAAGCGATTAGGAGATTATCAAGACCATAGTTCAACATAGTCAAGATCGTTATATATTACATTATTTCACAATGGAGAAAAAGTGAAAAGCGAACAAAACAAAGAAAATAGGCTGGATCGTATAGAGAGGGGTCTGGATCTGTTCTTTCAAGGTGCCTCAGAATTGAAGGAGTCTTAAAAGAAGACCGATGCACAGCTTCAGAATACCATAATAAAACTGGATGAGATCGGAAGGCAGTTAGGTGATTTTGGTCTTGTGCAAGGAGAAGTTGCTGAGGATTTGTTTTACAGAAACAGTAACCGTTCACGGTTCAAGGGTTGAAGAGCGATGAGCATACCACAACACGCCAACACAACATGAGGTGAAAAATGGCGCCCTTAGCTAAAAAATTAGATGAAAAATTCAATTATGCAGATTATCTTACCTGGCCTGATGATGAGAGGTGGGAGATAATAGAAGGCGTAGCCTATGATATGTCTCCTGCGCCAAGTACGGAGCATCAGGGCATTTCTTTTAAATTATCAGGCATATTGTATGATTTTCTAAAGGATAAACAGTGTAAGGCTTTTGCGGCTCCTTTTGATGTACGACTTGCAGAAACTAAAGATGAGGCCGATGAAGAGATAGAAACCGTTGTGCAGCCGGATATTGTTGTCATATGTGACCCAAATAAGCTTGATAAACGGGGATGTCTTGGTCCGCCCGATATTACGGTTGAGATATTGTCCCCCTCTACATCCTTTAAAGATCAGACCGAGAAACTACTGCTTTATGAAAAGCATGGCATCAAAGAATATTGGATTGTTAATCCTGATGCAAAGTATGTCATGATCTACTGCCTTGAGGGAGTAAAATATGGTAAACCGGAATATCTGACTGAAAATGATATTCTTGAAAGCAGGGCTCTTGAAGGATTAAAGATAGATTTGTCTGAGGTATGGGCGTAGGAGATGATTAAATTAACAAAACTACCAAGTAAAAACTATTTATTTAATGACTGCAATCCCCTAATTTTTAGGACTTTGCTCAAAAATTGGACATCAGGTCGGTCACGGTGAACCTTGAACCTTGAACGCAAATCTTAAGTTAGAAACACACCCTTTTGTCCAAAATATTACCCCAAAATTAGCTAAAATTTTCGAGGTCTGAAATAAGGACATGAAGAGAAATGAAGAGAGAAAGAGAAATGAAGAGAGAAAGAAAGCAACAAGCATACCGTAAAGTGCTCTCCCTGGCCTTGTAAAAACACCCTTCCTGTAACCTCTACATCTTTAACACTGCTTTTTCCAGAGGCTGTCCGAGAACGGCTATTTTCCGCAATCTCTGCGTCAGACTCAGATTTTAATCCTCAAAATACTCAATGTATTCCTGCGGTTAAAATCTTCGCCTTCCTTGACCTTGCAAAAAATTTCTCATTCTCGGACAGCCTCCTAGCCCTTTTGGCATTTTTTTTAATGCCCTCGTTGGCCCATGCGGGTTGGTATACGGTAACAGGTTTTAACCCTGCAGATGATTCTACCGGCGTAGAAATAAGGGGTCAAATTTACGTTTGACCCATGAGCAATCTATTTTCTCTTATTTCAATAGGTCTTCTGATTTTTTATCTTTATTCTTAAGCTTTTATGCCACCTTGAATCTTGACTAATTAACAACAAGGGTCAAACGTAGACTTGACCCTTATCTCCTAAATTTTACTTTTTGCGTATTTTGCGCCTTTTTGCGGCTATATAAAAGTTAGATCCTGGTTACCCTGAATACTTCTTCAACAGTGGTAATTCCTTCCAGAACCTTGCGCGCGCCGTCCTGGACCAGGGTGATCATTCCGAGCCTGACTGCTTCCTTTCCTATTTGATTTGTATCCGATGTCTTTAAGATCAGCTTTTTCAGGTGATCGTCAAGGACCATCATTTCAAAGATGGCTGTTCTTCCCCTGTAGCCGGTATTCATGCAGGCAGGGCACCCTTTTTTTCTGTAAATTTTATGGCCATCCGGTATGCCATTGCCCATACCGATTTTTGTCAGTGATTTGTCGTCCGGGATATAGGCCTCCCTGCATTCAGGGCAGAGGACCCTTACCAGCCTCTGGGCTATGATGGCTATAACGGAAGATGTTATCAGAAACGGTTCTATTCCCATATCTATGAGACGGGTGACGGCGCTGGCTGCATCGTTGGTGTGGAGGGTGGAGAATACAAGGTGTCCTGTCAGCGAGGACTGGATGGCAATTTCAGCGGTTTCCAGGTCCCGTATTTCTCCAACCAGGATTACATCCGGATCCTGCCTTACTATCGACCTCAACCCCTTGGCAAAGGTAAGATCAATCTTTGGATTTACCTGAATCTGCCCTATGCCTTCAATTTGATATTCTATTGGATCTTCTATTGTAATGATATTGATCTCAGGATGGTTTATGGTTGAAAGGGCAGCATAGAGTGTCGTTGTTTTGCCGCTTCCTGTCGGGCCTGTCACCAGAACAATTCCGTATGGTGATCTGATAAGATCGTCAAGGAGTTTGAAACGTTTTCCGTCGATTCCCAGATCAATCAGTTTGAAGGTCGTATCTGTTTTATCAAGAAGCCTCAGGACAATCCGTTCACCAAAGGCAATGGGAATTACCGATACGCGAATATCAATGTTTCTGTCCCCGATTTTGATGTTGATTCTCCCGTCCTGTGGAAGTCTCTTTTCAGCAATATTGAGGTTTGCCATGATCTTTATACGTGAAGCAAGGGAAGACTGAACCCTTTTCGGCAGGTTCAGGGCATTATACAGCACTCCGTCAATCCGGTATCTGACAGTGAGTGTGTGCTGATAGGGTTCTATGTGGATGTCGCTGGCGCGGTCCTTTACAGCGCGGGACAGTATGAGATTGACCAGTTTTATTACCGGCGCATCACTGGTATCGTCTAACAGATCGGCTGTTTCCTCGATTTCGGAAATAATGCTGTCCGGAGATTCTTCGGCCATGTCTTGAACGAACTCCTCGGCAGAACCGCTGCTCTGATCATAAGCCAGATTTATGGCGGAAAGGATGGCCGAATTGGTGGAAAGGATGATTTTAGCATCTTCCCAGTCAAGAATGCGGCGAAGGTCATCAATAGGCGGAAAATCAGAGGGATCGTTTACCGCTATGAAGGCGCCATCAGCAGTTTCCATTGGCGCCAGCTTATGTTTTTTCAGGTATTGAATCGGGATTTTCTTTGTAAAATCAGCCCTGATATCCTCTGCGGGAAGTTCCGGCCAGAATGGGATATCTAACTGGACGCTCATCTCCCGGAGGAGATCTGTTTCGGTAGCATTGGTTGGTTGGGTCAAAGTTTTTATCCTCGTTCAAGGTTCACGGTTCAGTAATACAAGAAGATCAGAAGGTGAGAACATAAGAAGATTAGAAAAACAATCGGTTAGTAACAGAATTTTTTAGCGTTCATTTCTATAGAATTAAACATTGAACCTAAGTTGAGCGATTTATTGCGAAGATATGTGCTGAGATCTTGATGCATAAGGGTTTGCGAAAACCACAGGCATACCCGTGGATATGTCGAGGATTTTCGCGAATCCTTGATGCGCAAGAGATCGGTGCAGATCGAGTAAAAAATCGCTCAATTTAGGTTGAAATAAGCTGCTCGTATTCATTATCAAGCTTACTGAATGTATTTTTATCAATATCTCGTTTCCTTTCCATGCTTCCTCATCTTCTAACCTTCTAACCTCCGGCCTCTAATCCTTTTCCAGCAGTTTTTCAAGGTTACTCTTTGCTATATCAACAAGCTTGCTCCCCTTTTTTTCAGGATCGGTAGAGACACCGGCTCTAACATCAGGGTTAATGGCAATGAGCTTCTTATACATCTTTATTGCTTTGTCCTTGTTTCCTTGCTTTTCATAAACCACCCCCATATTAAGGAGGGTATAGGGATTATCAAGATTTATTTCAAGGGCCTTTTCAAGGTATTCTTTGGCCTTGTCATATTCTTTAGCCTGTAAATGGCAATATCCAAGGTCGGAAAAGCTCTATGTCCTTTGTTTGTTTTTTCTTTCGTTTATAGGTTTTAATCACGCCTTCTTCGACTTCATTTATATGTTCCTGTTTCTCATCATATATTACTTTAGCCTCTGTCGGGTTTTCTACGATGCGGGGGGTAATGAATATGAAGAGATTCCGTTTTTCACGCGACTCGCTCTTATATTTGAAAAGCCAGCCAAGGCCCGGAATATCCCCAAGGCAGGGGGTCTTGTAGACCGTATTTGTAATATCGTCTCCTATGAGACCGCCGATAACTATTGTATTTTTGTCCTTTATCGTTACTGTTGTCTTGGTTGTGCGTTTTAGTGTGGTGGGAGTTTGTGCTCCTGTTACACCTGCCTCCTTCACCATTTTTGTGACTTCCTGGAATATATTGAGCCTGACAAAGCGTTCCTGGCTGATCTGTGGGGTAATCCTCAGGGTTACGCCTACATCTTTATAATCATAATTGGCATATTCAGTTCCAGTGGCGGTTCCTGCTTCTGTTCTGGTTAGATATGGAACATTTTCTCCCACATATATTTCCGCCTCTTCATTGTCAAGGGTGAGTATCTGAGGTGTGGAAAGGATATGGACATCCTGGTCTTTCTGGTAGGCTTGCAGGACAGCGCCGAGGTTGGGGAATTTTATGTCCCCGATTTGGATTAGATCGCTAAACACGCCCAGTGAAAACCCGCTTGGATAAGAAATAGCTCCGGTTGTATTTGGAGTAGGAAGTATACCGGCGCTGGTAAATCCACCACCATACCCTTTGGCGCTGTCACCGTGGAACTTTTCACCACCCACCCATTCGGCGCCGATTTTAAACCCCTTATCTACATTGACCTCCATAATAAGCGCTTCGATATAGACCATGGGGCGGGGAACATCAAGCTGCCTGATAACGCCTTCAAGGACATTATAGTCATCTCTTTCCGCCGTGATGATGAGGGAGTTTGTGGCCTTGTCCGGCACGATGCTTATGTCTTTTGAGAGCAGGGGTGTTTTTCCTTTTTTGGGGCCTTTCGCGGCCTTTGATGGAATATTCATAAGGACCTTTGACAGGTCTTCGGCATTGGCATTTTGCAGGCGATAGATACGCAGCCTTTCTTCTCCTTTGGGGACATCCTTGTCTAAAAGTTTTATGAGTTGTCTTATGCGAGAGGTGTCATTTTCACTGGCCAGGGTTATTATGGTATTTGTGCGTTCGTCAGCCACAATCTTTATGGCGGTCGCGATCATGTGTTTTTTCCGCCTTGCTGTCTTCTGGAATATCTGATTCAGCGATTTGGCAATATCCGGTGAAGAAGCGCGTTCCAAAGGGATTACGGAGATCTGTTCCTCTATTCCTTCAATGTCCAGGGCGCCTATGATTTTGAGAAGTCTTTTTATGTTGGAGAGCAGGTCGGTTACGATAAGCATCCCCGTGGGCGGATAGGACAGGACAACGCTTGATCTGGATATCAGGGGAGCTAAAACCTTCTTCATTTCATTGGGGTTTGCGTAACTCAGAGAAATGATCTGCGTTACAACCTTATCTTCCGGGTCTATCGCACTCTTCTTCAGACGGGTTTCAATATTTTTTGTCCTCGCGTCTTTTGAAGGCACTATTTTTATGATATCACCGGCCGGAACCACGCTGAATCCATGCACTTCCAGGACTGATTCAAATACCTTGTAGGCCTCCTGGGTTGAAATCTTTTTTGGAGAGATTATGGTAACCTTCCCCTTAACCCTTTTGTCGATCACGAAGTTGCTGCCGGTCAATTCGCTGATAAATTTGATGAATACCCTTATATCAACATCGTCAAAATCTATGGTCACGTATCTGTCTTCCCCTGCGGGTTGCTTTTCACCCATTGTGCTTACTGGCAGCAGAAGCAGAACGATGCATGCTGTCACAACAGCTAATAACAGATTTTTCTTCAATAATATTTTCATATCAGATTTTTCTCCCGATTAAGGGTT
>JAYENE010000454.1:0-9243 GCA_034721935.1 Thermodesulfobacteriota bacterium | reverse complement strand
GCTTTTTATAAAAGGATTGCTCTAAGTTATTTCTTTACGCTCACTTATGTGCGAGTTTCAGCCGTTCTTAAATTTAATTGTCCGCTGCCTCAGGTTGACCAGATAATGAGTTTGTAAATTTCTGTTCAAACAAATTAAGACGAACAGAAAAGGACGAACAAGTAATGAAATACCATATTGCAGAGGACGACGATTTTTTTATTATAAAAATCTCAGGTCAACCCAAAAAGAATGAGGCCCTTCAGGTCAAAAGTATCCTTTCCACTTATATAAAGGAAAGAGGCATAAGAGTAATTATGGATCTCAAGGAGTTAGAAAAATTTGAACCAATCACCCTCCTGGGGGTTTTAAACGGTATGAGAAAGGAAGTTGACCTTTTAGGAGGATGCTTAAAGCTATCTTCCTTGAATCCGGAGATACTAAACTATTTTAAGGAAAATCGCATGGATCAGTTCTTTCATATCTATGAAGATGAGGAAAGCGCAAAAAGGAGTGAATGGAGAAATTATGGAAAAAGATGACCGGATAATAGAATTGCAGCCTAACATTTTCCGGCTCAAGGGAGAGGGCTCCAGCAGCCACAGCTACCTGATCAGGGGGGATTATAAAAATGTTCTCATCGATTCAGGAGTGGATAAAAATTTCTCAAAATTGCAAAAATCCTTACTTACGCTGGGGCTCAAGATCAGGGATATTGATATAGTAATCAATACCCACGAACACTTTGATCATATTGGGGCCAATCGTTATTTCCAGGATTATTCCCTGATTGCTGCCCATCGCTTTGCGGCTACCAAGATTACAGTAGAAGATAGATACGTTACCATGTATAAATCCGGCGATCTCAATGAGCCATCCCTGAGAGTCCATCTCTGGCTGGAAAGTAAGAGTCGGTTCGACCTGGGCAACTACAGTCTTAATATTATACATACCCCGGGACATACCTCAGGATCGATATGTATCTATGAACCCGTCCGGAAAATCCTCTTTGCCGGGGATACCGTCTTTGCAGGGGGAACACTTTCTTATATTGGTGAATCAGGAAGTGTGGGCGATTATATCGATTCCATTAGCCTCCTTGCAACCAGAAAAATAAACGAGCTCTATCCTGGACACGGGAAGATTTCAAACACCCCTGAAGAGGATATGCAAAAGGCCATCCTGAATGCCAGGGCGCTTTTGAGGGATGAGGAGAAAGTAGAGATTACCAATTTCCGGGAGGTCCCTTAGATTATAACGAACTTTAACCTGATTGTAATTAAGGTGTAATAAAATTCTGATAGTTAAAGATCGGATGAAAAGGAAAATTAGAACATTTTTAAAATGTAACAGCGATCTGATTTAAACAATGATAAATACGAGCAAACAAAAAGTAAAACAGGATGGTAAATTATGAAAAAAATAGTGATTGTAACCAGCCAACCAGAGCCTGATTACGCTTTACTTGCATCGCTCAATACACTGTTTCCTGAATGTGAAGTCCAAATTGTTTTCAAAAAGTGTGAGACTGTTGCGAAGTATCCTGCGAGCTGTTCTTCAGATTAGTTAATGGTTCATGCAGGAGATATTGTGCATCTAACAAAAATTTAATACCGCCTTAATAAGACTGTAACATTAGGGCGGGATAAGACGTTATTCTCAATTGCTCGTGCGCTGAAAGATAATAAGAGATTGAAAGAGATACTTTTTGTAATTTTTGCGCTTCTTTTCGTAGTGGGTTTAATCGTCTTTAGTCTCAGATTCATCAAAGATCGAAATCCTAACGCCGAGCTTTTGATTGATCTGTTGAAATGGATGAGCGCAAATGAAGGTAGAACTGTGCAAAAGAAAGAGTCTCAAGATGGGAGGCATGGAAGGTTGGATGCAACTGCGCCCGGTCCAGAGTGATGACCTGGAAAACATAGCGTTGATGATGGATTATCTTGGTTATACTACCCTTCCTTCTGAGTTGAAACCTATACTTTCAGATATCCTGAGTAATCCGGCCATGAAAGTTCTTTTGGCCGTTGGTACAGATGGCAAACCGATCGGGTTGATAAATTTGCGCTATTTTCCGGTTCTGAGACTGAAAGGGTATCAGGTTTCCATAGAGGAACTGGTCGTTCATCCTGACTTTCGAGGCCAGGGGGTGGGCAAAAAGCTTTTACATTTTGCACGGGAATATGCAGAAGAAAAAGGAGCTGTTAGATTGGAAGTTGCAACCAGTAACAAAAGAGCAAGTTTCAGACGAAAATTCTATGAAAAAAACGGCTTTGAAGATGCTGGAAGTTCTGTCTATCGAATCGAGTTTAACCCGTGCCAGGGAAAATCAACATGAGACCAGAGGATTACCATGCCATTTAACAAAAACGGATATACAAAAAAACAGCGGCAACAGTGGATGAGTGTTCTGGCCAAGTCTTCATCTCAAGAACTTGAAGATGCCTGGCAGGGGATATCTGAAAAGCCGGACTACAGGCATTTGCACAAACCGGAAACAGGCAGCATAATGGTTCGCGCCCGCGCAGGAGGTTCAGACATCCGGTTTAACCTTGGTGAGATGACGGCTACCCGCTGCACGATACAAATCATAAAAGGGCATGTGGGCAGCGCTTATGTAATGGGGCGTGACCACAGACACGCTGAGCTTGCAGCCATCTTTGATGCTCTTTTGCAAGATCCTTTACATCACCACAAGATATTAAACAGAGTCGTTTCCAGGCTCAAGGTTTCCTATGATAAGCGTAAGGAAGAAGTTTCAAAGAAGTCCGCTGCAACGAAGGTCGATTTTTTTACTATGGTTAGAGGAGAATAAAAATGGTCTCTCCCATTGATTTAAACAGGTTGACGCCAGGATTTTCAGATCCGGTCCAAGATTCCCGGCAGACTTTTCGGGCTATATTGGATGCTATGTCTCATCCGGGCAAAATCGTTACTATGGATAATTCATTTTCCCCACCGGCCTTCTTAAACCTTGCTTCGGCCGCTGTGTGTCTGACGCTGCTCGATTTTGAGACGACTCTTTGGACAGATCTTAAATCCAAATCAAAGGGGACAGACTGGCTGAGATTTCATTGCGGGTGTTCTATTGTACAGGATTCATCGGAAGCTGTTTTCGCCTTGATAACCCACAGTGATACAATGCCGACTCTCAATAAATTCAAAACAGGAAACGATGAAAGCCCTGAGTCTTCAACTACTCTCATCATACAAACCGGTGGATTAAGTTCAACTGATGGCATACGACTTACAGGTCCCGGCATAGAGACTTTTTCAACTCTTAAGGTGGAAGGTTTAACAAAAGGTTTCTGGCAAGACAGGCAGAGTCAATTCGACATGTTTCCTTTGGGTGTAGATATTATTTTCACATGGGAAAACAGGCTTGCCGCTTTGCCCCGTACAACAAAAGTGGAAGGTTAAATTATGTATGTTGCCGTAAAAGGTGGCGAAGAGGCTATAGAAAACGCACATAAACTTTTAGCTGAAAAACGCCGAGGTGACCGCAGTGTTCCTGAGCTGGAAATCTCCCAGATTAAAGAACAGTTGGGTCTTTCAGTGGACAGGGTAATGACGGAAGGATCGCTTTACGACCGTGAACTCGCAGCCATTGCTATCAAGCAGGCTCAGGGGGATCTTGTGGAAGCTATCTTTCTTCTAAGGGCCTACCGAACAACCCTGTCCCGCTTCGGATTTTCCGAGCCCATAGAAACTGCCGGAATGGAGATTCAAAGGCGCATTTCATCTTCATTCAAAGATATTCCTGGAGGTCAGATTCTAGGACCGACCTATGATTATACACACCGACTCATCGATTTTGCTTTGGGAGTTCCTGAGAATGGAAATCCGGAAACATGCAGCGAAGAATCTGCAGACGAAACAATCGAAAATCATATGCCGCGAGTTGCTGATCTGCTTGCAGCAGAAGGTCTTCTCAATGATGAAGCTGGAGACGATAAAAGCAGGTCTGTGGCTGATTTAACCCGTGATCCCCTGGAACTTCCTGCCGGAAGAGACGTGCGCCTTCAGAATCTCGCACGGGGTGATGAAGGATTCATACTATCCCTTGCGTATTCCCTTCTAAGGGGCTTTGGATCTTCAGGACATCCTTTTTTGGGAGAAATCCGGTTTGGGGAAGTAACCGTGGAATTCGTTCCAGAGGAATTGGGCTTTCCCATTGAGATTGGAGAGATTCCGGTAACAGAGTGTATCATGTTCAACCGCTTTATGGGATCTGCCGAGATGCCTCCTCGGTTTATCAAAGGATATGGGCTGACCTTCGGTCATTGCGAGCGCAAGGCAATGGCAATGGCGTTAGTCGATTATGCGTTACGCGGCAAAGAATTGGGAGAAAGTAATGGATATCCGGCACAAGACGAAGAATTTGTGCTTTTTCACAGCGATAATGTCCAGGCCTCCGGCTTTGTCGAGCATTTAAAGCTTCCGCATTACGTCGATTTTCAGGCCGACCTTGTATTGATGCGAAACCGTCAGACTGAATTTAAAAATGACACCAAAGACAACTTAGGAATAAAAGATGACAAAGCAATCTAACAGGCAAAGTCAAACAGAAAGCGGCAGTTCATGCACTATGGAAGGATACAATTTTGCTTACTTAGATGAGCAGACCAAAAGGATGATCCGCCGCAGTATTTTAAAAGCTGTGGCTATTCCTGGTTACCAGGTGTCTTTTGGGAGCCGGGAGATGCCGCTGCCTTACGGGTGGGGAACGGGCGGTATGCAGATAACTGCATCCCTGATCGGTTCTGAAGATATCCTGAAGGTAATCGACCAGGGGGCGGACGATACCACCAATGCTGTGAGTATTCGGCGGTTTTTTTCCCGGACGGCAGGAGTCCTTACGACAACCAAAACCGTAGAGGCAACAATCATCCAGACCCGCCACCGCATTCCTGAAACGCATCTTACAAAATATCAAATCATTGTGTATCAGGTCCCCATTCCTGAACCCTTGCGTTTCATCGAGCCCAGGGCCAAAGAGGTCGGCCGGATGCATGCCCTCAGAGAGTATGGCATTATGTATGTTAAACTTTATGAGGATATATCCAGACATGGTCGTATTGCAAAAGCATTTGACTATCCTGTATTAGTAAATGACCGCTATGTGATGAGTCCTTCTCCCATACCTAAGTTCGACAACCCCAAGATGGACCGCATGCCTGCGTTACAGCTATTCGGCGCAGGCAGAGAAAAACGGATTTATGCAGTTCCACCATATACAAAGGTTAAAAGTCTGGATTTCGAAGATTACCCGTTTGAGGTGGAACGATGGTCCCAGTGTTGTGCCCTGTGCGGGTCAGACAGCAGCTATCTTGATGAGATCATTATGGATGACAAAGGGTCAAAAATGTTTGTCTGTTCGGATACAAACCATTGCAATGAACGTGTTGCCAGAGGCTATAGGGTCAGCCAGGCGGAATCTGTTGACAAGGGTGAGATTTCGACCAGGACAGGAGCAAGAAAATGCGTATGAAAAATTCGGATCACAACCCTTTGCTCAAAGTTAAATCTATCAGCAAGTATTACGGCCGCAGAATCGGATGCCGGGGCATCGAGTTCGAACTATGGCCGGGAGAGGTTCTTGGAATTGTCGGGGAGTCCGGATCAGGGAAGACAACCTTGCTCAACTGCATATCAGGACAACTGGAACCTTCCGAAGGCGCTGTCTGGTATGCAAGCAATGGTGGAGTGATAGATATGTGCGTGGCTCCTGAGCAACAAAGAAGGCTTATTATGCGAACCGAGATGGGAACTGTGTATCAAAATCCCAGAGACGGGCTCAGGATGCACATAAGCGCCGGTGGGAACATTGGCGAACGTCTCATGGCTAATGGACTGAGGCACTATGGCCAAGTTCGTCACAAGGCGCTGAACTGGCTTGAAAAGGTCGAAATCGATTCGGAACGGATTGATGATATACCCACTACATTTTCCGGTGGTATGCAGCAGCGGCTTCAAATTGCCCGCAACCTCGTGACCAATCCCCGTCTCATTTTCATGGACGAGCCAACAAGCGGCCTGGATGTTTCAGTGCAGGCACGGCTTCTGGACTTACTCAAAGGTCTTGTAAACGAACTGGATCTGTCAATGGTGATGGTCACCCATGACCTGGCCGTAACGCGCCTTCTGGCACATCGTCTTATTGTAATGAAAGACGGCAAAGCTGTGGAATCAGGGCTCACCGATCAGGTCCTGGATGATCCTCAACACCCATACACACAGCTTTTGGTGTCTTCTATTTTGCAGCCCTAAGATAAGGTCTTTAAATATGAAATATATGATAGATGTAGATAAACTAAACAAGAATTTCTTTCTTCATACGCAGGGAGAAACAAAAATTCCCGTGTTCAGGGATTTTCGCCTGAAACTTAAGCCGGGTGAGAGCGTTGCACTGGTTGGCCCTTCAGGTGCAGGGAAAAGTACACTTTTGCGCCTTCTTTATGGCAATTACAAAACCGGCTCAGGTAAAATTTTAGTGAACCACGATGGAAGTTCGGTAAATCTGGCAGGCGCAGATCCCCACACTGTACTTCATATTCGTAAGTGGACAATAGGATATGTGAGCCAGTTCCTGCGGGTTATTCCCAGGGTACCTGCCATCCAGGTTGTCATGGAACCCATGAGAGTCAGAGGTGCATCAGAAAAAGTATCCAGCGACCTTGCCGGGGAGCTTTTGACTCGTCTGCGGATACCTGAGCGACTCTGGTCATTATCTCCTACAACTTTTTCCGGCGGAGAACAGCAGAGAATCAACATTGCCAGAGGATTTATTGCAACATACCCTGTGATGCTTCTTGATGAACCAACCGCCAGCCTTGATCCCGACAATAGGGAAACTGTGGTTGAAATCATAAAAGAGGCTATTGACATGGGCACATCAATTATAGGGATTTTCCATGATGAGGATACAAGAAACAGTCTTGCATCAAGATGTGTTAAGATTCAGCCTGTTAACAACCATGCCTGCTCCGAACAACTTATTCCAGCAGATTAGATGCCGTCATGTTTTACAAAAAATTAACCTTTGTCTCATAAAAACCAAATATTGATGCGGTGTAAGTAATAAAGACAGCAAAAATCAATTTATAAAACTATCTGATTTGAACAATACTGAGAGACATGGAAAAAACTATTTGCCTCTATGGAGGCTCTATATTTAACGGCGAACGGCTCTATCCAAAGGGGGGAGTTCTTTTTAGTGAGAAAGGGATTATCCGGATAATAGAGGGAGGTGATATGCCGCCGGCAGAAGATTCCTTTAACGTACACGGCCAGCTCATTGCCCCCGGACTTGTTGATCTTCATTCCGATGCTCTGGAAAAATGCATCGAGATCAGACCTGGTGTCTATTTTGACGCTGAATTTGCCTTGCTGAATCTGGACAGGAGACTCGCTTTTTGCGGTATCACCAGCTTTTGCCATGCCATAAGTTTTGCCGAAGATGAGTTTGGACTTCGTTCTTGCGAGAAAGCAGAAACGCTGGTCCGTTTGATCCATAAGTTTAACAAATCAGATAAAGCTCAAGTCAATCATCTTATTCACGCTCGTTTTGAGATAAGCAATCCGGAAGGAGAATCTGTTCTGACGCGACTAATCGGTGAGGACCTGGTAGATATGGTTTCGATTATGGATCATACCCCAGGCCAGGGACAGTTCAAAACACTTGAATCATATATAGCATATCATACTGGAACATATAAGGTTACCCCTGAGCAGGTAAGCGCGCTGGTTGAACAAAAGACGGCAAGGAAAGAGGAAACTATGAAACAGGTTGTCCGTGTGGGACAACTGGTTAGAGAAAGCAACATCCCGTTTCTAAGCCATGATGACGATACCGCAGAAAAGGTCTCCTTTGTCAGAGAACTTGGAGTTAATGCAAGCGAATTTCCAGTTTCAATGGAAGCGGCACAGGCGGCGAAAAAATCCAACATAAAAGTATTTATGGGAGCGCCGAACCTGATCCGTGGTTGTTCATCAAACAACCATCTCAAGGCATCGGATGCATTGAAAGCCGGAATGTGCGATGCGCTGGTAAGTGACTACTATCCGGAATGTCTCCTGCAAGCCCCTTTTACTGCAAGCAAAAGGCACAACATTAATCTCCAGGAGACTCTAAAATTGGTGACCTCAAACCCCGGGGATTATTTGAAGCAAAGGATTAAGGCCGGCAGGCTTATTGAAGGTGCTCCAGCCGATCTGATTATAGTTGATCATACCGGATCATGGGTAAGGACAGCACAAACATGGGTATCCGGCAGATGTGTTTATAATTCAAATGTGTAGATGGTTGAGTAGTTGAAATTTAAAGAGGGGAGGAGAAGATGGGACAAAAAATTTCCTTGAAGGTATGGGATCAAAACGGCCCTGTAATACGCACCAGGGAGCTTGGAAAAGCTTACCCTAACGGAACCAGGGCTTTGAAGAATGTTGATTTTACTTTGCGCAGCGACGAGTTTATTACAATCATCGGCTCATCAGGCGCAGGCAAATCGACTTTTCTTCGTTGTTTGAACCGGTTGATAACGCCGACAGAAGGCTCCGTCGAACTGCAGGGAAATGATATCACCTATGGAAACGGGACCGGATTAAAGCGGGTAAGACAGCGAGTGGGAATGATTTTTCAGCAGTTTAATTTAGTGCCACGGCTTTCTGTTCTGGAAAATGTCCTGACAGGAAGACTTCGTTTTAACGGTTCGGCTCTTCGATATTGCGCATCAATCCTCCGGCTTTTTTGCAAATCAGAAAAGGAAATCGCCTTTGAATGTCTCAAGCAAGTGGGGATTGAGCATTTAGCCTTTCAGCGTGCAGATACCCTGTCCGGAGGGCAGCAGCAACGAGTGGCTATTGCACGCACCCTGGCACAGGAGCCGAAGGTCTTTCTGGCTGATGAACCGATATCCAGCCTTGACCCCAACAGCGCTGAAAAGGTGATGGAAATTTTGCTTCAGATCAACCAGGACCAAAAAATCCCAGTCATTGTAAACCTGCACCATGTTGATTTTGCACTGCGTTACGGCAGGCGGATTATAGGAATGGCAGATGGTGAGATGATTTTCGATGGAAAAGGAAAGGATATGACGTCAGATACAACAGACTGGATTTATAAAACGAGGGAAAACAGAAAAACCGAGACAGAGGGGCTCCGCGCTTGTGCGTGAGGTAGTAGTAGGGGCGATCCTTGTGATCGCCCTAATCAGGGCGATCCTTGTGATCGCCCTAATCAGGGCGATCCTTGTGATCGCCCTA
>JAYENE010000453.1:0-2079 GCA_034721935.1 Thermodesulfobacteriota bacterium | reverse complement strand
CCTTGAAGTTTTGTCATAAACCACAATATATGGTGTTTATTGTAAATAAAAATTGTATATATTGATTTGTAGCTACTAAACAATTACCGTATTGTCCAGGAATACTCCTCAATTTGGGTGTCGTATTTTGAGGTCTGAAATTAGGGAAAGACGTTGCTTTTCTAAGTTTAGGGGATTGCATGACCTATTCCACTTATGGTTATATATTAAAACATATCAGAAAGTCAGCTTCCTATATGAATATAACAACCATACCAGGTATAACTTCATGCCAGGCAGCGGCTTCCTGCCTGAACGTTCCGCTGGTGGAAGGCGAAGAATCACTTCTAATTGTTTCCGGAGCCAGGGGTGGAGATTATCTGCGGGAGCTTTCAATTAAGCCGGAATGTATTGTTTTTCTCAAAGCATACCGAAATGTTAAGGACATAGATTCAGCGCTTAATGAATCCGGGCTATATAATTACAGTGTGGGAGTATTAAACTGCGGGCTTCCTGAAGAAGAAATCGTAACAGATATCAAAGAGTTTAGTAAAAGACAGCCGGATTACTGGACACTTATTATCGCAAAACAGAAAAAAATGACTCAACAAAAAGCGCTGGTGAATAGGATGTTTAAATAATCTGCGTAATCTGCGGATAGGATTTAAAATACACATGAAACAGGTATCTGTAATCGGAATGGGGCTTACTCCCGACGATCTTACCGCAAAGCACCTGAAATTGATAAAAGATGCTGATGTCCTGGTAGGAGGAAAACGGCATCTTGAGTATTTCAATGATTATGCAGCAGATAAAAAGGAGATCAGTAAAGATCTTAAAGGTGTTATCCGGGATATAAAAGCCGAGATGCGCAAAAAAAATGTTGTAGTGCTTGCATCCGGCGATCCTCTGTTTTTCGGCATAGGTTCCTTGCTGATAAAATCCCTTGGGCCTGACAATGTTGTGATATATCCAAATATTTCTACTGTTGCCGCGGCTTTTTCCAGGATAAAGGAACCCTGGAATGATATCTCAGTTGTAAGTTTGCATGGCAGGAATAGTGAAAGAGACCTTTTCAGCAGACTTGACAGAAACAAAAGCGTGGCTGTTTACACAGATTCACAAAAAAATCCTGCATGGCTTGCCAGTCGTCTGCTTGAAAAGGGGATTAAAGATATAAAGATGTGCATTTTTGAGCAGCTTGGAACTGAATCCGAATGTTTTGACTGGTATGAACCCGGCCAGGCTGCGGATATGAATTTTTCACAACCCAACCTGATTGTATTAAAACGACATTCGTTTCAGTCTGAAGGGAATAAGGATATTCACCTCGGTATGCCGGATAATCGGTATGAATACCAGAAAGGTCTTATTACAAAATCAGAGGTTCGCGCTATTACAATTTCCAGGCTTTGTCTTTCAAAAGATCATATATTGTGGGATCTGGGAGCAGGTTCCGGTTCTATTTCCATTGAGGCATCTCTTTTCATAAAAAAGGGCAAAATATTTTCGGTTGAGCAAAATCAAGGCAGGATCAACAATATTAAGGCGAATAAAAAGCGATTTAATGTAAAAAACCTGGAAGTTGTGCAGGCTGTTCTTCCGAACGGTTTTGAGAACCTGCCCGAGCCTGACCGGATATTTATCGGTGGCGGCGGCAGGAATCTGGTGAAAATCATAGATACAGCTTCAGAGTATCTAAAGCCTGACGGGGTTATGGTTATAAATACCGTTATCCTGTCGAATGTTGAAGCTGCCCTTAAAACACTTAAAAACAAAGGATTTAAAACAGATATTGTTTTAGTCCAGATTCATCGGGGGCAGGATATGCCATGGGGAGAACGGCTTGAAGCATTGAATCCTGTGTGGATAATTTCTGCAAGAACAAATTAAAAGATGAACGTCCAACATCGAACGTCCAACGTCCAACGTCGAATAATGATGTCGCTTCGCTATTTTATAATTTCCTATACACAGAAATTTACAAACTCAAAAAGTAACCTGCCAACAACCTGATGTGGCGGGCAGTTAAATTTAAAACGGCTGACTGTTTGAGCATGTTAGTGAGCGTTAAGTAATAACGACGATCAAATAAAATTT
>JAYENE010000452.1:0-9264 GCA_034721935.1 Thermodesulfobacteriota bacterium | reverse complement strand
CGGGTTTACCCCGCCCGAATAGAGTTTATGTTTTCGGCTTTAACAAATTGATAATGCTCCCATTAAAATTATCATATCGAGGATATATTACATTTATATCAGACAGCTTAGCTTTTAAATTGTCGCCTCTCACGACAATTTAAAAAAATAAACTTCTTTGCGTCCTCTGCGGCTCTGCGGTGAATATAAAATAAGTCTTACGAAATTATTAATTTTGGTGAACGGAAAGCCCGCCCGCCTTGCCTGAGTTCGCGACCCGCCTGCCATGCATTAAATATGCCCTCTTCATTTTGTTAATTATGCTTGCAGGAACAAGGCGGCAAAACTAAGTCATGCGAAATAGAGGCATTGCGGGCAGGTGACGGGCAGGTTGAAACTAAACGCAAAGTAAGAGATTTTGATGAGGATTTACAGAATGAGTTTTGATGTTTTAATCCTGAATATCGTGCCTGTCCGCCTCTGGAGGGTTAATCCTGTCTAAAAAGTCTTTTTGAAAGATTTAAATTGTTACGAAACTAATAATATATTTTGCGGCAAGCAGCGCTATTATAATTGCAAGAACGATTTTAATTATCTTTGCGGGCATAAATTTCTGCAATCTTGCCCCGCAGTACATGCCTGCAAAACCGCCCGCGCCGAACAACGCTCCAAGCGCCCAGTCAGGAGCAATCGCCAGGCCTGTGTGCGCATAATATGGCGCTATTATTGTGTAAAAAATGACTCCGGCAACAGAGGTCAACAATGTGCCCAGAAGCGCTGCTCCTGCTATGGTATATACCGGAAGGCCGAAAACAGCTACAAGAAATGGAGCAATAATTGCTCCTCCCCCTATTCCGTATGTTCCGCCGATTATTCCCACAATAAATGCAAGACTAAACAATGCAATAGTATTAAAGGTAAAAGTTTCGCCATAGAAACTATAGGTGTAACGTGTTAATGAAAACTTGACTGTTTTAACCATGAGTTCATGATCATCGCCGGATTCATTGCCTTTTCTGATTTTATCGAACCTTTGCTTGAATCTTTCTTCAAACTCTTTGGCTTTTTGTGTTTTGTCGCCTTTTTTTATAATTGCATAAAAGAGCCTTAGCCCGATATAAAGAAGGATGCAGCCCACGAAAAATTTAAAATTTTTCGGATCAGGAAGATATTTTATCCGGAAAATAGCGCCGATAAACACGCCCGGAAGCGTGCCTGCAATAATTACCCACGTAAGGGGCCATGCCATCCTTCCTTCCCTGATGTATCTGTACACACCGCTGGGAATTGCGACAATATTGTAAACAAGGTTTGTGGGGCTTACCGCGGGGCTGGTAAAACCAAGCATGCTGACCTGAAAAGGCAAAAGCAAAAAGGCTCCGGATATACCTCCCATGGAGGTAAATATGGAAACAACAAATGCGACAATAAAAGGTATTAGCGGGGATACATGGATTCCTGAAACTTCAAAATACATAGATTCGCCTTTCTATATTATGATGAAACCTTTACAAAACTCCCCTTCCCTATCCCTAATTGAGTATTGGCTTAATTAGGGTATCCTTCAAGATCAACTGTGACATGGGAAAATCCGATTTTCCTTAATTTCCTGACAATAGTTTCCCTGATTTTTTTATCTGAAATGGTTTCAATTTCCTTTGAATTTACCTCTATCCTTGCCATGTTTTCATGTTTTCTTACACGGCAAGCGTTAAATCCGAGGTTTATCAAAACATCTTCCGCCTGGTCAACCATTTCAAGGGCCTTAACGGTTATAGGGGTTCCGTATGGAATCCTTGTCGCAAGACATGCCAGGGCCGGTTCGTTCCAGGTCTCAAGATTCATCTCTTTTGAGAGCAGCCGGATGTCATCCTTGGTAAGCCCGGCATCAATCATGGGGGCAAGAACCCCCATTTCCTGTGCCGCAGTATGCCCGGGACGAAAATCTTTAAGGTCATCTGTATTGGCTCCATGAGCTATGTATTTAATGCCGATGTCTGACGCAATTTTTATAAGCTTTTTAAAAAGATTTTTTTTGCATACATAGCATCTGTCCTTCCTGTTGGCCAGAAAAGCGGGCAGGCTCATTTCCTTTGATTGCAGCATAATATGTTTAATCCCGTAATTTTTTACAAATTCCATTGCTTTCTTTTTTTCACGCGGCTGATGTATTTCTGACACCGCTGTCACGGCAACTACATTCTTTTTTAATACTTCATGGGCCACGGCAAGAAGAAAAGCGCTGTCAACACCTCCTGAAAAGGCAACCATCAAGGAATCAAACCCTTTGAGAATTAAAGTCAGCCGCTTTTTTTTATTATTTAAACTTAACCAGTTCATTATAAAATTTCCAAATGCGTTACCATCGCAATACAGAAAATATATTTACAAAAACAATTTGATCATTTATATATAGATTTTAGACGAAAAAAGGGTTTGATAAATGCAAAAGTTAATAAAATATATTGCAGCCTTCTTTATTATTGTTATTCTGGCCGCACTTGTTACTTATTCAAGTTTTTCAAACATGAAAAACTATTATATTAAGCCCATAGATGGGGCTGTTGAAATCTGGCAGGGCAGATTCGCGCCTATGAGCCAGAAGCTCCTTGTTACTTTGCTCGGAGCGCAAGCTCCGCAATCAATTAAAGATGTTTATTCAAAAGAGGAGATTTTCCCGCTTATCTTTAATTATTATATCAATAGAGCCGACGCCCTTCTGGATATACCCGGAATGCCTGATTTTGATGGAATTAAATTCTACTTAAACAAGGCTATTTCCTTTGGGATTAGCAATGATCTCCGCAAAAAAGCCTATGGACGTTTAAACAGCATCGACATGATGATTCTCCGGTACAGGGCCGATGTTGCCGCAAGCAAAGAAACTATTAACGGCTTTAAAACCGCTCTGGAGTATCTAAACAAGGCTGCTTTGCTTGACCTTGATGACAGTCAGAACAAACTTATAAAACAGAAAATCAAATCCATTAAAACCAGAATTGCAGAGTCTATGGCCGGCCCTAAAATTCCACCAACTGCGCCTCCCGCAAAATAACTTGGATACTGACCCATCCCTAATTGAGCTCTGACTCAATTGTAATGCTTTAGCATTATGCAACAAACTATCTGCAATTTAAGCTTCGGGTGTGATCAGATTTAAAGCAGGAAACTGTTTGCCGGTTCTTTCTTTAGGATTTCTTATTCGTGAGTTTTTCCTGATTTAAATTTGATTATACCCGAAGCGTATTTATTTTCAAAAGCCTAAAGGGTTATGCTCAATTAGGGACTATACAAATGGCACCACACCCCATGCATGCCTGATTTCATCTCCCGCGGCGCTCTTTCTCTGCATATATCCATAACCTCCGGGCAACGAGTATGAAACATACATCCGGAAGGAGGAGCAGAAGGAGAAGGTATCTCCCCTTTTAGAATAATCCTCTTTCTTTTATGTTCGAGCTTCTTAGAATCCGGTCTGGGCGCTGCATTAATTAAAGCCCTGGTATAAGGATGCATAGGCTTGTTAATTATATCACTGGTAGATCCATATTCCACTATTTTGCCAAGGTACATAACAGCGGTGCGGTGCGCAATATTGCTTACCACGCTTAAGTCGTGCGATATAAAAAGATAAGACAGATTGTATCTGTCCCGCAAATCCATAAGCAGATTTATAACCTGCGCCTGCACAGATACATCAAGGGAGCTGACAGGTTCGTCACAAACAATTAAATCAGGTTTTAAAGATAAAGCTCTTGCTATATTGATGCGCTGGCGCTGCCCGCCTGAAAACTCGTGGGGATAACGATATATGGCCTCTTCATCAAGCCCGACTTCATTCATCAGCCTTTTTGCATGATCCTCCCTGGTCCCTTCTATCAAGCGGAATTCAACAAGCCCTTCTGTAATAATATCAATAACATTCATTTTTGGATTAAGCGCTGTCAGAGGATCCTGAAAGATTATCTGCATCCTTCTTCTCATTTCCCTTAACTCCCTGCGATCAAGTTCAAGAAGATTTTTGCCGCAAAAAAGTATCTTGCCTCTGCGAGCCTTTTCCAGCCCCAATAAAGTTCTGCCCAGGGTGGTCTTCCCGCATCCGGATTCACCGACAAGACCAAGTGTTTCACCTCTATTTATATACAACGAGGCTATATCGACTGCTTTGATATACCCGACTGTCCTTGCAAGAATACCACGTTTTATCGGAAACCATGTTTGAAGCTTATTTACTTCAATTATTGGATATTTTTTAATTTCAAAACTCCTGACATGTGTGCGTGTTTTCGATGTGTTATGAAAGTTCAGTCTAAATTTTAGATATAACAATTTGAACATCGAACGTCGAACGCTTAACATCGAACGTCGAATAAAGATATCGCTTCGCTCCATTAGATCATATAATTGAAACACCGAAGGTGTACAGTCGTTCGACGTTCGATGTTGGATGTTCGACCTGCCCGCAATGCCTTTGGTCTCGGTAGAATGTCCTGGTATCGTTTATGATGCATGGCAGGCGGGTGTTGGACGTTCATCTTTTAATTTGTTTTAAGAAAACATGCTGCTTTGTGTCCATTGCCAAGATCGACAAGTTCTGGTTTTTCATTCCTGCACCTGTCAAATGCATCAGGGCATCGATCAAAAAAATGACACCCTGCTGGATAATTAAGAGCAGACGGCACCTGGCCGGGGATTGCTTTCAATCTACCCTCATCAGCGAAAAGTTTTGGTATCGACTCAAGAAGGGCTATGGTATAAGGATGCGCAGGGTTTGAAAAAATATCATCCCTGTTTCCTTCCTCGACTATCTTTGATGCATACATAACCAGCACCCTGTCGCACATTTCCCATATTACTCCCATATCGTGTGTAATAAGCAGTATAGAGGTATTAAATCGCCTCATCTCCCTGACCAGCTCGAAAACCTGAGCCTGTATTGTTACATCAAGCGCTGTTGTCGGTTCATCCGCTATGACAAGGTCGGGTTCCAGCATTAAGGCCATGGCAATCATTACCCTTTGCTGCATGCCTCCGGAAAGCTGATAGGGATAAGCAAACATCCTTTCTCCCGGATCAGAGATTTTAACCTTCTCAAGCCAGGTTTCAGCAATATTCCAGGCCTCTTTTTTGGTTATATCCTTATGCAGCAAAATAGTCTCAATCATCTGCCTGCCGATTGTGTGCAAGGGTGAAAGCGCGGACCCGGGCTCCTGAAATATCATGCTTATTGCCCTGCCGCGTATTTTTCTCATCTCTTTATAGTTTAAATCGAGAAGGTTTTTGCCGTAAAATAAAATTTGGCCTGTTTCAATCCTTCCATAAGGCAAGGGGATAAGACGAAGTATGCTCAAGGCTGTGACAGATTTTCCGCATCCTGATTCGCCTACCAATCCGACAATTTCGTTCCTGTCAATATGAAACGAAACATCATCGACCGCCTTGACAATACCTTCATCTGTTTTAAAGGTAGCGGTTATGTTATTTACTTCCAGCAATTTTAAATCCCTAAATCCCATCCACAGACCCGCCTGCCATAGCTTATGATAATTCAGTTAGTGATTGATGAACTTAGTGAACAACACCGTTGTGTCTGCTTTGATATGTAGTACAGGCATAGCGGGCAGGTTACGCCGATTCTCGCAGATTGTGTAAACATTTTGTTCATCCAGTCATCCAGTCATCCAATCATCCCATCATCCCATCATCCAATCATCCAATCATCCAATCATCCAATCATCCCATTCCAACATTCCAGCATTCCAGCATTCCTCAATCCCCCAATCTCTTATGTTGGGTTCTGGATTACTGATTCTCCGACCTCTGATATCCGATATGTGTCTTTTCTAATTCCCTAAATTCCTGAATTCACCAATTCCTGAATTCCCCAATTCCTACTACTCAAGCCTGCTGCACCTCTTCGGGTCATAAGCGTTTCTTATTCCATCGCCTACAAATACACCAAGAAGCATAACAATAAATAATGCCAAAGATGGATAGAGAATAAGCCACCATGCCCATCTGTACTGCTGGGCCTGGAAGAGAAGCTCTCCCCAGCTTGGAGTAGGCGGAGGAAGCCCGAATCCCAGATAGTCAAGGGCCGCAAGCGCTCCTATTGCTCCGACAAGAGAAAACGGGAAAAAAGTTATTACAGGAACCATGGCATTGGGAAGAATATGTTTAAACATTATCTTATATGATGATATTCCCATGCATCTGGCGGCCTCAACAAATTCTTTTTTGCGCAAGCGGAGAAATTCAGCGCGGATATAATAAGAAATTCCTATCCAGTTGAAAAGCCCGTAACAAAATAGAAGTAAAGAAAAACTCCGCCCATAGACCGATCCCATAAGAATCATAATATAAAGAAACGGCAGCGCGCTCCAGATTTCAATAAAACGCTGGCCTGTTATGTCCATTACTCCACCATAATATCCCTGAACAGCGCCCGCAATAATTCCCAGGATCATTGAACATGCAACAAGCAGCAGTCCGAAAGTAAGCGAAGTCCTCAATCCATAAAGGATTCTGGCCAAAACATCCCTGCCGGCCCCGTCGATCCCCATCAAATGATCCTTGACCGGCGCAAATGGAAAACAGATATCATCTTTTTCAAAGCTGATACTGTAAAGCCGGTTTTTAACCTTTAAAATAAAAGGATCTATCGTATGCAAAAATCGCTGGCTCACCATATTTAGAAGGGTTTTTCTATCTTGAGCTGCAAGACAGCTCCATATATCCATACTGTTTTGTTTGGTTTTGTTTTGAACAGATTTCAGACTTTTGTTGAAAACTATTTTTTCCATACTTTGATCTTTTGCCCCAGCCTCTCTAAATGTAAGCCTGACGCTTTCCGGCGCTTTTTTACGCGAAAAGTATGTGGACAGAGAAATTACAACTTCCATCCCTTTATTGCCCGTTATTTTTGAAGAAATTAATCGCGTTGCATTTTCATTTGCAAATCGCTTTTCAATCGCCTGCCTTATGTTTTCCGGGATACTGTAATATTCAGAAAGAAGAATTCCTTTTATCTGCCTGTCCTTCATGTTGATAAAAAAACCAAAAGAAGCGGACCTGACAATTGAATAATCCCTTCTAATATTAACGGTTCCGATCCTGGGCATTTGGGTAAAGACAAGTGTAACATGATCTGAAACAGCAATCGATTTTGGATCAATGCTTTCAAAAGGACTAAAGGAAACCAGGGGAAAGATCATAAAATTTCCGGCATCTTTTCTAAATGCTGCGCTGCCGGCTATGGTTTTGTAATCCGGCCTTGTTTTTTTATTATTTCCGACAAACAGATCTTCCGGATAAAACTTAACTGCCGGAAAATATGATTTTCCGTTAAACCTGACATACAAAGGGACATCATTGCAGATAAGTTCGGAACAAAGACTGACCATATAAAGAATAACCAATATTAGCAATGAGATATAAGCGTGCTTTATCTCCTTAAAGCGCGATATTCTCATTCTCGTTATCGGGTTTTTAAATATTTTGTAATTCAGCATTCTATACTTTATTATAAAGAATAAAAGCAACTACTCAGGTTAATAGGCACAGAGGCACAAAGGCACAAAGTTGTTTTGCCTATTTACTGTCTGAACGAAAACCCCACTTTTTGTCATTTCGACCAAAGGGAGAAATCTTAAATTTCAATATTAACAATACGATAAGATTTCTTCCGCCAAAGGGCTCTGGCGGACTCACAATGACCTCGTGCAGCACACCCGCCGTGCTCGCGCTCGACGCGGCACAGGCACTTGCGCCGCGTGTCTGCATCTGTCATTGCGAGGAGCGTAGCAACGAAGCAATCTAAATTTTATAGCTTATCGAATTCATCTCTGTTCAAATAATACAGGTTCATATTTTCTTTGTGCTTTGTGCCTCTGTGCCTTTGCCCATCTGTGCCTACCTGAATAGTTACAGTGCTTTTATAATTTCTTCATGTTCTTCGTGCTCTTCGTGGTGGAAATAGATCATCGTTAACAATCAGTTTTTCTGAAATGTTATTCGGGGATCTATAAGAACATATAAAAAGTCTGAAAGGATATTTCCAACAAGGCCAAGCACAGAGGTAAGTGAAAGTATGCCCATGAAAACAGGATAATCACGGCCCACTATTGCCTCAAGGCTTAATCTGCCCATCCCCGGTATTTCAAAAACCTGTTCGATAATCACCGATCCTGCGAACATAACGGTTAAAATAGAGCCTAATCCGGTTGCAATGGGTATTAAAGAATTACGCAAGGCATGTCCCCAAATAGCCCTGCTAAAACTCCCCCCTTTTGCAAGCACGGTTCTTACATAGTCTTTGCTTATCTGCTCAAGAAGAGAATTCTTCATCAAAAGGGTTAAAACAGCAAAATTTCCTATAATGTAACACAAAACCGGAAGAAACATATGCTTGAAGATATCCTTTGTTTGTTCCAGGAATGTCATACTGGCAAAATTGTCTGAATAAAATCCAGCTACAGGGAAGAAATCCCATAAGCCCTCCACGGTTCCGCAAAAAAACATCTTCAGAACCATTCCAAATGCAAATGCAGGAACAGCATATCCAGCAAAGACGATAATACTCGATCCAAGATCAAACATCCTGTTGTGTTTGAGAGCCTTTATTATGCCAAGCGGGATGCATACAAGATAGGATAAAACAAAACCGGTTATTCCAAAGACAAGTGAAACCTTAAATCGCTGGCTGATGAGCTGCCAGGCGGTTTTATTGGGAAATTTGTATGATTCCATTTTCATGCCAAGCCTGTCGGTCACGAGCCATTTCCAGTATCGCTTGTAAAACGGTTTATCAAAGCCGAAATGCGCTTCTATGGCTTTTCTCTGCTGCTCGGAAATGGATGCTCCAGCCTCGACTCCCCTGCCCGATTCTCCTGCGCCTATACCTTTCATTTGCATTAAAACCTGTTCCACGGGCCCGCCCGGCACAAACTGGATAAGACCAAAGCATAAAATAGTAATCCCGATAAATGTTGGGATTACGAGAATAAACCGCCTGATAAAATAGTCCATCCGTTCCATAATCTAATATCCCAATTGAGTCAAAAGCATCTAAGAAATCCCATCTGTCTCAGCAATTCCTCGACACATACGATGATCAGGAATGAATAAATGAGATGCGACCCTGATTCCATTCTGACTTGTTCGCTGTTTTATCCTTGATGATGGAGCAATTCTGCTGAAATGGGCTTGACCGTTTGCCATGCTTTTGAGATATGCTCTGCCTGCCATAAATCATAGTTTTTCTGCAAATTAAGCCAAAACTCAGGT
>JAYENE010000451.1:0-9298 GCA_034721935.1 Thermodesulfobacteriota bacterium | reverse complement strand
GAGTCGGATAATGTCGGCTTTAGCAAGCTTTTTATAAAAGGATTGCTCTAAGTTATTTCTTTACGCTCACTTATGTGCGAGTTTCAGCCGTTCTTAAATTTAATTGTCCGCTGCCTCAGGTTAACCACATAATGAGTTTGTAAATTTCTGATAATATAAACCTCTTAATTGCGAATTTAGGAATTTAGGAATTGAAGCTATTCTGCTGATTTTAATCCCTCAATCCCCTCAATTCCTCAATTCCTAAATCCCCCAATTCCTCAATTCATCTCCTCAATTCCCCAATATTTCCGATCATATAGAACGCTCTCTCAGGATAATCGGAAAATTCATCATTCAATATGCGCTCGCAACCATCTAAGGCCTCTCTCAGGTCAACCATCCTGCCTTCATAGCCTGTGAATTGCTGCGTTGTGAAAAAAGGCTGTGTCATAAACCGTTCCAATTGTCTGGCACGGCGGACAATCCGCCTGTCATCCAGCGATAGCTCCTCTAACCCTAACATGGCAATGATGTCTTTCAATTCTTCATATGTCGCAAGTGTTTTACGCACCTCCTGTGCCACACGGTAGTGCCTCATTCCAACTACAGGAGGCACAAGCATTTTAGATCCGGACTTGAGCGGATCTATGGCTGGATATAACCCTTCGCCGGCCTTTTTTCTTGATAATACTATGGATGCAGAAAGATGAGAAAAGGTATGAACGGCCGCGGGATCTGTAAAATCATCCGCAGGCACATATACGGCCTGAGTGGAGGTAATTGCGCCAGTTGCTGTATTGCAAATCCTCTCTTCCAGCCTTGCCAATTCCGTTCCCAGGGTTGGCTGATACCCGAGGCGGGAAGGTATTTGTCCCATGAGCCCTGATACTTCTGATCCGGCCTGGATAAAGCGAAAAATGTTGTCGATCAGAAGCAGCACATCCTGCCTGGCGTCATCTCTGAAATACTCGGCCATGGTCAGCGCTGCATGACCTATTCTGAATCTGGCGCCGGGCGGTTCATTCATCTGTCCGAACACCATTACTGAGTTGTCAAGCACCCCGGCCTTCTTCATCTCGCGGTAAAGCTCCTCCCCTTCCCTGCATCGTTCACCAATACCGCAAAAAATGCTGACCCCCTCATGTTGGCCAACAATATTATGTATCATTTCAGTAATTATTACTGTCTTGCCGACACCCGCGCCGCCAAAGAGTCCTGCTTTTCCTCCCCTCTCCATAGGAGCCAGAACATCAATAGCCTTTATGCCGGTTTCAAAAATTTCAGGTGTTGTCGCCCGTTGACTGATGGGCACAGGCTCCCTGTAAATGGAACGCCATTCTTCGCCTTTGATTTCACCTTTTCTATCGATAGTCTCACCAAATACATTGAACATCCTGCCGAGCAAACACTTGCCCACCGGTGCATTCAAAGGCCGGCCAGTATCAATAACCTGCGAACCACAAGCCAGACCCTGGGTCAGGGTCAGCGCAACACCACGAATAACTTCAGCGCTGAGATGGGTCTCAACCTCGACAGCTATCCTTCCGTTATCGCCTGCTCTCAAAAGGTTGTGAATATGAGGAAGCCTTTTGGGGAAATGAGCATCAATTACACTCCCGCGAACGGAAATAATTGTGCCATAATTCGATTGATTTAAAGTATCATGCTCAGTCATTTTTACAAAAATATTGCAAAAAAATGTCTTTAAACTATATTGTAAAAGTTGTTTAGGCTGTAGGCTTTAGGCTGTAGGCTGTCAGTTTTTTTGGTCATTGACAGGGTCGCTTCGTCTCATAGCTCTTGGCAATACATAGCAAAAAATTAAGTATTTGCAAGATAATACAAGGTCGTATTCTCAAACCTGCACTGCTTTGCAGCGACTACATTTTTTTCCTACAGCCTAACAGCCTACAGCCTAAACAACCTAAATAGTACCCTTACCGATTACAATAGATGGTTGATATTGTCAAGGTTGACATCCGGTATAAATGCTGAATAGATAATAAATTCAAAGCCGTCGACATTCAAAATGACACCCCTGTTTAAAAAACCTACATCCATACAGCTAATTGTAGCTGGATTTCTTTTTCTGATTTTTATCGGCGCTTTTCTTCTAACCCTGCCGGCTGCCTCTTCCGGCGGATATCGTCAATCCTTTCTGGATGCCCTGTTTACAGCCAGTTCCGCTGTCACTACAACCGGATTGGTGGTGGTGGACACAGGGTCTTTCTATTCCAGCTTCGGACAAATGATTATTCTTGCGCTTTTTCAAATCGGCGGTCTGGGATATATAATAATAACCCTTGTGGTTCTGGGCATAGGCGGCAGGCTGTCTATCAGCGGCCAGACTTTGCTGAGACAATCAACAACCCGGCCAACATCTGTAGACATGATACGAATTCATCTTACTTTATTTGACTAAAAATCTCAACAAATCGATGAGCGTAATATCGGCAACCACCCTTTTTTCATCATCTACAACAGGCATCTCATGCACATTGGTTCTGATCATTTTCTTCAATACCATCCCCACCTGTTCATTTTCAGTCGCTACCACTGTTTTTCTTTTCATTATGTCCTTTGCTGTTTCAGCGGTAATCATATCGATTAAAAACCTTGCGTGGATTTGGGGCTCATGGCTTGGAGAAAATACATGTCGCGCAAGAATCCCCAAAGAAATGAGGCCGGCAAGTTTTTTTTCATCATCAACTACATAAAAAAGACGCCTGTGCTCAAAACCGATCATGGCGTCAACCACCTCTTTAATACTGGCATTTTCATGAACAATCGGAACCTTTCTCTTTTTAAGAACAGCGACCAGTTCAGCCACCTTTGTGTTTTCTGTAAGTTGTTCAACACGCTTCATGTTCTGACCTCCGATCTGTACGGGCGGGTTTTAAACCCGCCTCTACCCCAGGAGCGCTGATTTTCGCGGCTGAAAGCCGCTCCCACTCTCCCACTCGACCTCTGACTTCTGCATCTTCATGTTTTCACATTCAACATTCGATGTTGAACGTTCGATGTTCAACGTTCATCCCTTTTTCCTTCTCATCTTCTAACCTTCTGCCCTCCGACATCCGACCTCCGACATCCGACCTCTAATCCCTCACGCCTCCCCTGCCCTTCTAAGCGCAAACCGGACAAAAAATGGCGTCAACAACTCATTGATTATTACCGACCCTAATACTGCGTTTACCATTATGTCCGACAGATATGTATCTCCAAATACTACTCTGGCCTCCAAAACAAGGCCAAGAGTCACGCCGGCTGTTGGCAAAAGAGCCAAGCCAAAATATTTTTTAACTGCTTCAGGCGCACCGGATATTTGAGAACCAAAACGGCTCCCCAGCAGCTTTCCGGTAAAACGCCCCAATGTAATAACCAGTGCGATCAATCCAGCGGTCTGGATTACCTTAAAATCCATATGAGCCCCGGCCAGTGTGAAAAACATTCCGAATACAGGCTCCTCTATACTCTCCACCACTGTAAAAAGATTTTCATGGTGTTTTACAAAATTGACCGCTACAAACCCAAGCATCATATTGGCAAGCAAAGGAGATGTGTTAAGGCTTATTGCCAGGCCGCCTGCTAAAAAAACAGCTCCTATTATCACTCCAAGCATTGCCTCCTTTCGCAATACAAAACCGATAAGTTTCCGAAGGCAAATTCCAAGCACGCCTCCAATAACCAGGGAAAGAAGAATGGAAAACATGGGTGAAAGAAGTAAGTTGGTAAAAGATGCGGCCTCCTGGTTTACAAAGATTTGGGCCATTGTAAAAGCAAAAGCGGCAAAAAAAATCGTAATAGCATCATCCAGGGCGACCACACCTAATAGTATGGTAGTAAACGGCCCTTTTGCGCTGTATTCATGAACGATTGCCATAATTGCGGCAGGAGCTGTGGCAGCGCTGATAGCGCCGATCACAAACGCCATTGGAAAATATAATGTCCAGAAAGAGGACTGAATCGCTCCCAGGCTGTAAATAAAATAAAAAAACAGGGAAAGCATCAGCGTCGTGAAGATGAAAGCGCCAAAAGCCTGCGTAAATGTAATCCAGAAAATATGCTTTCCAAGCCTTTTCAACTTTATCAGGTTAAGAGATCCGCCGATTGAAAAGGCAATTATCGACAAAGCTATATCTGTAACTATAACCAGATCTTCTTTAATCAGTCTCTCATGGAACAGCCCCAGCAGCGAAGGGCTGAGCAGCATCCCGATTACAAGATATCCTGTCACACGAGGGGCTTTAAAGTAGTTTGCTGCTTTTCCGCCTGCATAGCTCAAGACAAGAAGCAGGCCTATGTAAAAAAGTGGATGGATTGTTTCCATATAGAGACCTTTGAAAAATGTTCAATTTTGTTTTAATTAACGCCCTATCGGGCGAGCTTTTAGGCTGTAATTGTATTGTTGTTTCGTAGGGGCGATCCTTGTGATCGCCCTGATTAGGGCGAATACAAGATTCGCCCCTACTGATAGCCTCCAACCAATTGATAAAATTGACCATAAAATGGAAATTCCTATACTATCAAGTTCAAGGAAGGCGAAAATTTTAAACGTAGGAATACATTGAGTATTTCGAGGCTTAAAATTTGAGCCTGACGCTGAAATTGGGCAAAAGGGGGCGTTTTGCAAAGGTCTCTCTTATTGAACGATCCAGATAGTCAACCCGCTTGAGTTAAGCAAAACTTTGCTGGTTACACTGCCCATGAAAAGTTCCTTTATTTTCGAAACACCCCGGCGACCCAATACAATTGTTCCAAAACTGTTTTTACGCGCCTCTTTGAGAATATCGTCAGCAGCAGACCGGCTGCCGTCTATGACTTTTGTAGCGATCTGATCCTCGGAAAGCCCTGCATCAAGAAGCATTTGTTTAGCTTTTTTCATATATGGGGCAATTTGCTGACCTGCTTTGTTCCGCCAGAACTCTTCAAGATCAGGTGCCTCTTCAAGGGCCTCCAGAGGGACAAAGCGTCTCAGATGCCTCATGGTATAGAAAATGGTTGCCTTGCAATCGGTGCCTGAAAGCATAAAACCGGCATGGTCAACGGCTCTCAGGGCATTTTCGGAACTATCCACGGCAATGAGCGCCTTTTTTGAACGAACACCACCTCCTACTATCCACAATGGGCAATCCCTGCAGTACTCCACAAGCCTGGTGGAAATTTCACCTACCATAAACGGTTTAAAATCAGTTCGCCCACGCTTAGACATCAGAATAGTATCCGCCCTTTTATTTTTTGCCCAATAATAAATATCTCTGGCAATAGTACTTTCACATTGCTGGTAATGCGGTTTGATATTCTTTTCATTAAAACCTTTATCAGCAAGAATTTTTCTGGCTTCTGCTAAAACCCGCTCGGCTATTTCTTTATTCTTTCTTTTAACTGACGCCAGCGCTGACCTGATCTTTCTGTCCATTGTTTTATTATCTGTTAACAGCGGCGGCAAAGAGGGCATGACATACAGAAGATGGACATGCATTTTATGGTCCGGGCCAAACATAAAATTAAGATAATCCAATGATCCCAACGAATTTTTTGAACCATCAATCGGTATGACAATGCTTTTTTTCAACTCCTCCATAATATTCTCCCTTCAAGGTTCAGGGTTCAGGGTTCAATGGCTAACAGCTAATAGCTTTAATCTATAGGTAAATAAGCTGAACCTGTTGCCAGTATTGAAAAAAATACTTTTCGTTCAGGCGCTAATTACATATTGTCCGAATTTCTATTTTCCATTAATTTATATTGCATATGACAATAATATACAAGTCAAGCTTTTTGAAAAGGATACGATATTTTCTCTTGATAAAAAAGTAACAATTGTTTAACATATTACCTCCAAACTCTTTGCAAATGCACATACAGGTTGCGCAAGTCCCATGAAATCCAAAACTTGAGCTTTTCTTTAGAATGAGGCTGATATGCATGAATATACAATTCATCCTCTGGCTGTCGGCATTAATGAAACAGACCAGGGGGTCATGACCTACCTTCACGATTACGGAAAAAGGATTCTTCTTCCTGTTTATGTTTTTTACATAAAAAGGGGGAGCAAAAATATTCTCATTGATACAGGGCTTAAACAGTTTATTATGCCTGATGGAGCAAGGGAAAAGTGTGGATTTGAAATATTTGAATTTGAAGAGGCGCTTGCAACTGTGAACCTGAAGCCGGAAGAAATTGATGTGATCATTCATACCCATCTTCATAATGATCATTGTGAAAATGATTATAAATGTCCTGGCGCAGATGTGTATGTTCAGAAGGCTGAACTTGAATTTTTTAAAAACCCTCATCCGATTGATCACAGGTATTATCCAGATCTGCTTGATAATGTGAATGTGATCGAGGTGGATGGAGACGCGAACATATTTGACGGGATTGATGTGATTTTTACCCCAGGCCATACTGTCGGAGGGCAGTCTGTTTCGATAAATACTTCAAAAGGAAAGGCTATTATCACCGGCTTTTGCTGCAATGACAAAAACTTCCCCGCACAAGGCCCGGCTATTGCTCCTGGTGTGCATATTAATGTAATGGAGGCTTATGATTCCGCCCAGAAGATAAAAGAGATGGCTGACATACTGATTCCTTTGCACGATCTTTCCACAGGCAGGGTAAAATCTATTCCTTGAGAGAACCCAGCACCTCCTCTTCCGTAACGCTTCTTTGTCTCAAACAGCCATTGCAGCCATCGGCATCGATCTCTGGCAAATTTAAGCAGAAATTCTTTTTGGGAGCTAATGCCCAAGCGATGAAAGCGAAGAAAGCGGGTCTTGTGCGCTTTAAATCCCACAATTGGGAGCTAATGCCAGGAAGTATCACATGTTGTGTTGCAACAATCATTACTTTAAATTTATCATGATATTATTTTGAGAGAAAAAATTTAAAAGCCTGGTATTTAAACCTAAGATGAGCGATCAGCTGTTAGCAATTAGCGTTTAGCTCTAAAAAATCAAGGCATTACGTTGATTAGAAATAACACCTCTACCTGTGCAGGCACTGCAGACAGGCAACGGGTGAGAATTTGTAATAGTAAAAACACCCTGGAATCATTAAACTAATAGCTAACCGCTAAAGGCTAATTGCTCAACTTAGGTTAAATCAACTTCTCCGAATAGATAAATGGAATCAATATCGTTTACAGGTATAGGCACGCGACTTTTTCTGCCGTCTTCCAGATATTCAAACATAACAGAATTATCTCTGCGCTTTATCCTGCCGGATTTAAAAATATAATAGTCTCTCATAGCTTAACTGCGTTTCCGATCAGCCTGTTTTTTCCATGCTTCGTCAACAAGATCCATTGGTTCCTTCCATGACTCAGAGCAAAGATTTTTAAAATCCGTTAACTTTTCCTTTGAGGGCAAAAGTGGCGCTGACCGTTTAATAGAACCGGCAGATAATTCATATTCAGATAGCGCCATGATATAATTTCTTCGATATTCATTCGGAATAATTATAGGTGGGAAACCTGATTTTATAACAGGAATATTAGATATAAGCCTTGCCATACGCCCGTTTCCATCGAAAAAAGGGTGGATGCGAACAAAGGAAACATGCAGATCAATATATGCCGACAGGGCATGATCACGGGATAGATTTTTATCTGTTTTAGCGTTAAGCAAATCAAGCCATTCCTTCATTAAATCCGGCACATCTTCAGGATCTGCATATTCAAAAAATATCTGTTTTTCATTTTTAATAATATAAGTACCGTTTGGCTCGATCTTCCAGGCTCCGACAGGTCTGTAAACATCGATCAGGATTTCCGTTTGGACAGCCCTGTGCAGATCAAAAAGGTCTTGTTCAATAATTTGTGTCTGCCGACCTGCCATGTCATAAATCAAATCGATTGCCCTTGCATGACCAACAACCTCCTGATGATCCTTGAGCGGTTTGCCGGAAACCGTCAAACCCTCCTCAATGACAAATGCGGTTTCACCAAGCGTGAGAGTATTGCCTTCTATAGCCGTGGATGTGTGTGTCCATAAGTTGCGGAGCTGTGCCATAAGCGCTTTGCGAATATCGTTGTCAAGACCTTCTAAAAAACTAAGCATAATATATTTCCCTAAGTTCCTTGCATATCAGATATAACACAATTCATAATCAGTAATGTCCGGTTAGGTTTTTGCATGTAACCGATACCGTTTTTGTTCTTTGAAAAAAAATGAATCTGTAGAGCTGCCGGAATCCCGAAGCTCATTTTGAATTTGTATCCGTAATTGTCTAACTCTTTTGATAGTAACGGACTCACTATGATTTTTATGGCAGTAAATTGCAAGAAGTAAATAGGTAATAAGTCCTCCAAGGATTTGTACCATTAGCCCATATTCGCTTCTTGCAATGAGGTGGTACACTCGCAGGTGACGTTTCCACCATGCAAAAAACTTTTCGATGTCCCATCGGAGTTTATAAATCTTAGCGATTTGCTCAGATGTCAAGCTCCTGCGATCTGTTGTTAGCCAGTAATCAACACCATCTATACGATAACCAACAAGGCGGACCGGTTTTTTTAGTTTAATTATTGTTTGCGACCGTACCCAACAGCACCTCGGCATCATAAAAAATCCATTACCATTTAGGGAAAAAGGCAGGATTGCCTTTTTCCCTAAATACCGATTTATCGAAAGGATTTACAGTCCCTCAGGTAGCCGAAAAGCATGCCTGCCCCGTAGGTCCGGAAGATCGTGCTGGGGGCTGGCCGGAGCCGATGGCCTGGTCTATTGCCTTAGAAGGAAAAAACGATCTCGAACGATTCAAAGAACTTAACTGGGAACTGCGAACATGGGCTTCAGGGGGAGGCATTAGTTTATAAGTTGGCAGGGTGCTTGAACTTGATTCTTGCCTGGTGATATGTTATTCGAATTGCATGCCACGCCAATCAAGAATAGATTCGCCGGGTGCGCTTCATCATATTATTACCAGAGGTATAGAACGTAAAAGGATATTTACAGATCGCAGCTTGCTCTGTTTCTGAAGATTTCGGAACCCACAGTCAGTTCAGCGGTTAAACGCTTAAGAGCAATTGGTTATACGCCATACGCCACAATTACTCGCTAAAAGCTTAACAGTAATTTATAAACTAATGTACGAAAGTCGCGTGGCTTGACGTGGCATGTGACTTTATTACTCCAAACAAATGAAAAAAGAAACGCCTAAATTCAACCCCGTCCCTTTGTCTACCCCTTTTTGCCTTTGGCATTCATGATGGCCAACAACCTACGTTTGGCCCGGCGGGTATGATCCGTAAATATCAGTGCTGCTTGATTAATAAACCGTGTGTTTACACTGGTCAGTATTCGCGCTAAAA
>JAYENE010000450.1:0-2092 GCA_034721935.1 Thermodesulfobacteriota bacterium | reverse complement strand
GGGAAGATTTCTGAATATACGTTCGACACGTCCCATAAATTTATGGGACGTCAATTCGGCCTGATCTGATTTTTAAATCAATGTGATTAACTTAAGGAGTAGATGTCGCTGTGGGAGCGGCTTTTAGTCTATCGTAGGGGCGGGTTTGAAACCCGCCCCTACAACAAGTAGATGTCGCTGTGGGAGCGGCTTTTAGCCGCGATTGTAGCTTTGGACCGCACATTTTTTCGTGGCTGACGCGCAGCGCAGGCGCTTGCGCCGCGTGAAGCCACTCCCACAAACAAAATTAGCTTAAGTTAATTTAAAATTAAACAAAGGATTAAGAAAGGAATGGGTAAATTTCTTGACGTTCCTGGAATTTATCTGTAATAAAAGTAATTGCTCAGGTTCAGGAATGGTTACGCTATTAGTGGGTTTAGTAAGTCTTTTTCCTAAAAGCCTTCAGCCCTTAGCCTTCAGCCTGTCCACCTGAGTTATATTCCTGCTATCAAAATGACAATCGGGTTTTATCGGAGGTTGATGTGCTAATAAAAAGCTCAAATTAACGCTGTTATTAATTCTGCTCTGTAACTCTAACACAAATCCATTTATAAAAACCGGCGATATAAACAATGATGATCTCATGAACCTGGAAGATGTTGCAACTGAGCATACAACGTTGAGAAATTGCGACTCAACCGGAACTGGTGTGACACCGAACCCCGTCAACCGGAATCAGTGTGGTCAATAAAATCAATCTGTTACACAAATCATTGTTAAGATATCAATATCTTAAGGATGGTATTAAGGGTAAAAAAATGCCACTTTTTTGATTTTGGCATAACTACCTGTAAAACAACGAAAAAACGGCAAAAAGAGGGTCGATTTACCACATCAGTTCCGGTTGAACCGAAATTGCATAAAACTATCGACTCAAATCACAGAATATATCCGTGAGAAAGGTAGAAGAAACAGCCATGCATAATTTTGTACACGTTCTGCACGAACGTCCCGTAAGTGTTTCCCTAATTATGTTAAAACGATATACAATAATATTTTTGTTATTTTTGTGCTTTCCTGCAGATGCAGGATTGGCAAAAGAAACTGCAGAAGACTGGTTTAACAAAGGAGTTAAAAGCATTGAAGCAGAAAATTATGAGCAGGCTGTTCGCTGCTTTAAAAAAACTATCAATATTCATCCCAACCATGTGCCCAGTTATAGTAACTTAGGTTATATTTATAATATTATGGGCATGTTGGATGAGGCGATCGAAACATATAAACAGGTCCTTACTATAAAACCCAACGATGTCCGTATTCATTATGACCTTGGAGTTTCATTGTATAAAAAAAAACTGTTTGATGAAGCAATTGCGGAATTTAAAAAAGCCATTGTTATGGATTCTGAATTTAATCTTCCATATCATATATTAGGAGTTATTTACCTTGAGAAAGAGATGTTTGATGAAGCGATTGCGGCGCTTAAAAAGGCTTTGGAGATTGCGCCTGGCAATCCTGTAGCGCATCGTAATCTTGGGCGGGCATATAAAATAGCCGGCAAAAATATTTTGAGCGCTGATCATCATTATCAGGCAGGTATTCTTTATTTGAAAGAAAATAATAGAGAAGAGGCATTAATTGCCTATAAAAACATTCTTCTCTGCTCCAAGGGAATCGCCGATGTTTTTTTAACAAAACTTTATCCGGACAAGGAAGCTTCTGATATAACAATGCCGTTGTCTTTCAATAAGAAGAGTCAGTGGTACGTCCTACTTACCAGAATGAATATTCGAAAGGATCAGTCTATTAGCAGTAAAATTATTGGTCAATTAGATAGAGATGTAGAATTTCAAATAATCAGTGAAGCGACGGATAATACTCCAGTTTATTCCTGGTATCTCATCAAAACCAAATCCGGATTTAGCGGTTGGTTATGTGGAGTTTATAAAGGAATCGTTAAATATAAGAAGAGTTCCTAGTGTCCCTAGGGTCACATCTTAATTTTTAATTATTGAGAATGAATAGTTAATATTTAAGATTCTACCCCATTGACCAGTCTTAGGGCTCGGCAAAAAATAACTTCACATTTCAGGCGCCGATGCATCACGCCTGA
>JAYENE010000449.1:0-2093 GCA_034721935.1 Thermodesulfobacteriota bacterium | reverse complement strand
TTACGACAGCGAAGCGCATTTCACTGGGGCGGCTAATTATTCTTTTCTTTCTTTTATATGCTTGCGCCTTTTTACGGCTAATCCAAAAAAGACAACTCCATAACTCAATAGTTAATATTTAAGATGTGACCCTTTCTTCTGCTCCAAGGATTACCATAACCCCCTTTTTGCTGATTTTCACTTCATTTCCTTTAAACCGGAACGCTTTTGGTAACCGAACCGCTTGTGATCGACCGTTTTGAAATACCTTTGCTGTTGATTCCATAGCCTGCCTCCTTTTCATGGTATCGATATATATCAGTATATACCATTTACCTCAAAAAATCAATCCTGGCGCTATTCCCCATTCATCTTTTCGTGCTGTTCCACTTCTTTCAACTCAAACCATCATTTTATCTTTTTTTTCACGACTCACAACTCAAAAAAAACTTCCGATTCTGTTCAACCACCCCATCATCCTTTGTCACCCCATGGCATTTACCGGATAAACCGCCTTATCCGTACTCAGGGATATAACTTTCCTGACATTCTGACCTCTGATTTCTGCCCCCTGACTTCTGGTCTTCTTAATCGTCCTGCTTTTTCTCATCACGCCTGAAAATCCGTATCTCTTTTATACCGGTATTCAGAAATCTCTTAATTAACGCATTGCCGAAAGAACCTGTGCCGCCAGTTATAAGAAGTGTTTTGTCTTTAAACATTCATTTTTCTCCTGACTGGATTAGGGGAAGCATGTGAGTTGAAGGAGCCTGGAATCGTGAGTAGTTCTCACCAGCCCAAAACTCAAAATTCAAGACATAGGGGTGATTTCATCGAGTAGGGCTGGATGGTTATCCAGGAGTTTAAACAGGTTCGTGACCGATTGCATGGGTTTGGCCTTGCCGCGCTCGTAACGGGAGAATGCGTTTCGCCCTCCCCCGGTGAGCAACGCTGCTTCCTGCTGTGTCAGTTTGAGTTTTTTGCGGATTCTTACAAGTTCAGCCGATTCTTTTGCATCGATTTCCCTGGCGACTTGTTTGATGGCCTCGGCAAAGCGAACACCTTCGCCTGCGTCAAATTCAACTTCCCCGCAATGGGAACAGTGCCATCCCTTGACCCCGGGAATAACGGTATAATGCCCTTTATAGGTATATGGCACATCTCGAACAGTATGCATCATCTTTTTTTGTCCGCAATTCAGACAGTCGCGTTTCATCTCATTTCTCCTTAAACTGGATCACTATAGACCCATCATGGCGTAACGTAACCTTGACATAGGCTGTTCCGGCAGGCGTTTCCGGGTGGTAAACATCCTGCCAAATTTGGCTCGACGCATGGGTCGTCATACTTTTGTAAAAATCGGATCGACCCATGGAACAAACTACTTCGATTGCCTGAGCAATTTCAAGCCCCATTGTCTGAGCGCCGATCAATGCCGTTGCTGTAAAAGCATCCGCACCACGTAAACGAACAGCGGATTGTACTGTTGAAAGATCGTAATGCGGTTTTCGTTTTTCCATAAATTAACCTTATAGGGTAATTTTGTCAAGTAATGCTTGATAAATTTTTGCTACAGACTCCTGGCTGTTGTAATATACATCTGTTTTTTACCTTCGTGTTTTTTGCGTCCTTTGTGGTGAAAGCCTTTGCCTTTATATTCTTGTAACTTAGTGTAATTCGTGGTTAAAATAATACCATTGCACCCCGCAGGCTGCTTGGATCACGCACATTGCCGATATAAAATTTCAGTTTTGAATCAGCATATTCTTTGCGCATGTCATCCTGCTTTTTCTCATCACGGGAAAAAATGCGGATTTCTTTAATGCCGGTATCAAGAAAGGCTTGTAAAACAGCATTGCCGAAAGTACCTGTGCCGCCTGTTATGAGAAGTGTTTTGTCTTTAAACATTCATGTCTCTCCTGAAAAAGCATCCAATTATGCCAACAGCGTAACGCCGGTAGCGTAATTGCAAATAGACGTTATCAGCTACCAGGTACGCCTGATCCATTTTTTGAAAAACAGATCATAAATTATATAGCTGCCGTTTTCTTGTTGAATCAGTTCCTTTTTCAACAATTTTTTAAGCGCTTTCTGGATGGATGAAGATGGGCCGA
>JAYENE010000448.1:0-2095 GCA_034721935.1 Thermodesulfobacteriota bacterium | reverse complement strand
TCTGCTTCAAGTCTATTAATATGATGTCCGTGGTAATACAACTTTTCAACAAATGTTTCGATAATTTTATCTATTTGTGTTTTATCATGGATTGGATCCATATGAAGCTCCAGTAATTTTCGAGCATCTTCTCGTGCCTTTACATATTGCCTATATGCATTACCAAGTGCTAGCGGTCTAACATCAGTCGCCATCCTATCAGCCAATTTGGCTAAATAACCTTCGTTTTTCATATCAAACTTGTCCTTGAGTAATGAAATGAATCCACCTATATCTTCAACTGATATGGGTATTGGAACTCCCTGTTTTTCGGGATTAAAATCATTTGTGACTTGAGGGTCGATTGGACCAAGCGTTCCCATTTTACCCATCACAACTTCATTAGCTCCTAAAGCCACCGATGTCGCACAACTGAAAGCACTTGATGGAACCAATACACTGAAATTATCTGTAAATTCTCTAATTAAATTGACAAGTGCCCATCCAACAACCGTTTCCCCACCCATGCTATAAATAAATAGATCTATTTTAGAGAATTTTTTTTGTGAGCCATTATCAAGATGATCATAAATTTCTCTTAAATCTTTTGCTTCCATCATGGTTCGGATTTTAGACCTTGTGGTTACAACATAAGTTATGACTTTAGAATCTCTCAACCTTTCAATCCTTTCGATAAGATTTTTTCTCTCTACATATGTCATAAGTTAAACAACATGCATAGTTGGTTATAAACTTTTCTTAAATTTTTTCAGTAGCGATTTCTACAATCATCGGTATGTGTCATCACACTCCAACCCACCCCACAAAACCATTTGGTTCGCACACAGCAGACCCGACCCCCAAACACGTAAAAACATCGTGATAGATTCATGCAGTCACTAAACCCCGCACTTAAGTACAGAGCCTGTACATAGCGATCGATTTTATGCCGTTTATCTTACCATGTGCTTCGGCAAGTTCATCGTGGCACGTCAACAACGATACTGTGTGTCTGCCATGTGGATCGTATCGTATCATGCGTTGTTAGTGTATCACCATGATACTTAAATTTAATCGATCTCTATGCCCCCAGCCGCCGCCTGCAGGATCATGAGCGCGTCGAGCGAGGTGACGCTACCATCGCCGCTGACGTCCCAGCACGGGTCGGGCGGGCGGCTGCCGACCGCGATCTGGAGCGCAATCACGGCGTCTGTGGTGGTGAAGGTATGCGATTCCTCTGGGGTCGGTGCGCATGGGACTGGCTCGGTCTCGAACGGATAGAACACCACTTCACCCCACCCTCCTTCTTCGTTATCGTAGATGCTCGCATCGATCGTGCTGCTGTTCATTCCGGCGCCCCAATAGTTGTGCTTTGCTTCAACAGGTTGGTATTGCTCTATGTAGAACTGCCACCCCCAGCCGCCGCTCGTTGTGTTGTAGTTGCCGTTCTCGATGATGTTGTTGTAACTGATGTTGTTGTCTATACTTTCATCGTAGAGTTGGAAGCCATTCTGTGTGTTGTTCTGCACCCAGTTACAGGAGATGTTGTTGTTGCTCGAAGAAGACAGGTAGATGCCGCAGTAGTTGTTCGAGTTTGCGGTGTTGTTCGTGAGCATGTTGTGGTTGCTCGAATAACCCAATAAGATGCCGCCCCACTTGTTCGAGTTAGCGGTGTTGCTCGTGAGGTTGTTGTTGCTCGAATAACTCAGTTTGATGCCGTAGTGGTTGTTCGAGTTTGCGGTGTTGCCAGTGAGCATGTTGTTGCTCGAAGACCACAGGTAGATGCCGTAGTGGTTGTAGTTGTTCGATACGATGTTGTCAGTGAGTGTGTTGTTGCTCGAAGAAGACAGGGAGATTCCGCCACCGTCGTTCGAGTTCACGGTGTTGTTCGTGAGCATGTTGTGGTTGCTCGAATAACCCAAGAAGATGCCGTTCCACTTGTTCGAGTTTGCGGTGTTGTTAGTGAGTGTGTTGTTGCTCGAATAACGCAGGTCGATGCCGCACTTGCTATTCGAGTTTGCGGTGTTGCCAGTGAGTGTGTTGTTGCTCGAATAACTCAGTTTGATGCCGTAGTATACGATGTTGTCAGTGAGTGTGTTGTTGCTCGAAGAATCCA
>JAYENE010000447.1:0-2095 GCA_034721935.1 Thermodesulfobacteriota bacterium | reverse complement strand
TCGATGTTCGATGTTGGACGTTCATCTTTTTTCGTTATTTTTTGATTTTTGTTGCTATACCACATTAAGCACAATATGTTGTGGTTGGTAATTAAATAATACACACCTTTTTTAAGCGAATGGTAAGCTCTAAACGCTATATTTTTTATTTAATAGCTAAATGCTAATACCTAATTGCTATTGACTTCATATGTATAAATATACCTCAAAGCCTTATTTGATCATGATTAATAGGCATTTTGTTCAGGCACTAATTAGAGGATAAATTATGAAAAATTTCAGCGGCAAGGCGCTCTTTCTTGACAGATCAGATATAAACACCGATGAGATAATTCCCGCAAAATACCTTTCGGAAATTTCAAAAGAGGCTCTCAAACCTTATCTTTTCGAGGATTTACAACTCGATGGATTTTCTCCGGACCAGGATATAAAGGGAAAAAATGTCATTATAACAAGGGCAAATTTTGGATGTGGATCTTCGAGAGAGCATGCGCCCTGGGTTCTTGAAACAAACAACATCAACCTTGTCATTGCGGAAAGCTTTGCAAGAATTTTCAGACAGAACATGTTTAACTGCGGAATGATGGCTGTGGAACTGCCGGCCGGCGCCATAGACCGTCTTTTTGCACAATTTTCAGGCAAAAATACTTTTCTTGAAACTGATCTCAAAAAAAATATATTTACTGTTAAAGTCGGTAGACTAACAGAGGAGATATTTTTTAATATTTCCGATTTTGAACAAGCGCTTGTGGATGCAGGCGGATGGGTCGAGTATGCTGATTCGAGATATTAAGGGCTCGCTCAAAAATAACTTTACATTTTAAGCGCCGATGCATCCCGTCTGGCTGCGTTCCGAAAGCTCAGCAATATCTTGATATTCCTAATCTTTCGCGCCTTGCCAGCCAGGCGCCTCAACACTTAAAATTGCCAATTTATTTTTGAGCGAACCCTAAGTAACTCTACTCAGGTTCACAGTTCCGTGCAGCGCGCCAGCCGCGTTTGTTTTATTCATTCTTGCAGCAAGAACCGTTATATTATCAGGACCACCCCGTGCATTTGCAATTTCCAGCAGTTTATTGCATGATTCAGCAGGTGTTTGAATCGTTGATACAACATTTAGTATTTCCTGATCAGAAACGACGTTAAAAAGACCATCAGAACAAAGAAGCACACATTCTCCCTTTTTCAGGATTTGATAGTGTTGCGATACATCCACCTCCAAATCCGAACTTATACCAATGGCCCGTGTAATGACATTGCGTTGAGGATGGGTTAAGGCCTTTTCTTCACTTATAATACCGGCTCTTACAAGATTATAGACATAAGAGTGATCTTGTGTAAACTGTGATATTTTATTTCCTGATATTATATAACCCCTGCTGTCACCAACATGAGCATAATACATTTTATTATTTACCACAACAACGGCGGTCATGGTAGCGCCCATTCCCTGCAGTTTCCTGTCATCCTGTCCCCTGGCCATAACCTCCTGGTTTGCTTTCAGGAATGCATTTCTTAATGACTCGGTAATACTGGCGGAAGATTCGGCATCGTAATATTTGCTCATAAGAACATCAACCGCAAGTCTGGAGGCAACTGCCCCGGCTGCATGACCTCCCATGCCGTCGGCCACTGTCATTAATATACCTTTTGTATCGGCAATGTCCTCTTCAGGAAAATAATAGGCATAATGATCCTGGTTGTCTAATCTTTTCAATCCCGGATGCGATACAGCGCCTATAGTAATGAATTCCATATATATGTCTCCATTACCCTTCCTAATTTCTTATAGATTAAATAAAACGTAATACTTTAGCGTTATGCAACAAACCATCTGAAATCAAGCTTCGGGTGTGATCAGATTTAAACCTAAGTTGAGCGATTTATTGCGAAGATATGTGCCGAGATCTTGATGCATAAGGGTTTGCGAAAACCACAGGCATACCCGTGGATATGTTGAGGATTTTTGCGAATCCTTGATGCGCAAGAGATCGGTGCAGATCGAGTAAAAAATCGCTCAATTTAGGTTAAAGCAGGAAACTGTTTGAAGGAATTAGAAATCGTTAAGAAAGAATTAGGTTTAAAATGCCGTTTT
>JAYENE010000446.1:0-2098 GCA_034721935.1 Thermodesulfobacteriota bacterium | reverse complement strand
GTTAAAACCGAAAATATAAACTCTATTCGGGCGGGTTAAACCCGCCCCTACGATCGGGCTGTTAAACCCGCCCCTACGAAATTTGATGCACGTAACTCGTAGGGGCGGGTTTAACCGCCCGATCAATGATGATGCTTTTACCCCGCCCGATAAATGATGATGCGGATATCATTCCAATTTCAACAAACTGGTAATACTCACAAGGTGGAGGCTTAAAGCTGAAAGGTGAAAGTTGGAAGTAATTACTCTCTTAAAACCACGTTTCTGGTCTTTCAAAAAGGTCGGTTTTTCAAAAAAGGTAAATGCCGGGTTTTTTCTGTTTGCCGGGATCGGTCTGATTTTCTGGGTAGGTATTTTTGCCGTATCTTATCGGATTCTAATCTACTTCCAGCAGGTTGAGGATATTGGCGATATTCTTGCCTACAAACTTCTTTCCATGATTTTGCTTACTTTTTTTTCTCTTTTGATTTTCAGTTCTATACTTACATCATTGTCTAAGTTATATCTAAGCAAAGACCTGGCCATGGTTCATTCCATGCCTGTTTGCGGGGAGAAGATTTTTCTTTCCCGGTGGATCGAAAGTATCATGGACAGCTCATGGATGGTTATAGTCTATACCATCCCCGTTTTTATTGCCTATGGCATAGTATATAATGCGGGTCTTTTTTTCTATGCAGATATGGTTCTTGCTCTTGCTCTTCTGTGCATTATAGCATCTGCTTTAAGCTCTCTTGTTATTTTGCCGGCTGTTTTTATCCTTCCAGCAAGTCGAATCCGAAGCATTTTTGTATTTTTAGGGCTCGCTGTTTTAATAACTCTCTACATAACCTTTCGCCTTTTGAGACCGGAACGGCTGGTAAATCCTGAAGCTTTTTCATCGCTTCTTGTCTATCTGCAGGATTTAGGCGCTCCGGCCTCTCCTTTGCTTCCAAGCACCTGGGTCTTTGACAGTTTGAAGGCTGCTCTTTCAGGAGATATAAAAAATGCCCTTTTTCATATTGCCCTGTCCTTAAGTTGCGCTGTATTTCTGATTTTCGTAAATCTCCGGATAGCCAAAGCTGTTTATTTCAGGGGGTTTTCCAAAACCCAGGCATCGATGTCCAAGATTTTCCAGACCCAGAGCAGGGGTCTTGACCGGTTATTCTCTTTTTTGTCCGGTCCGGCGCGAGCCTTTGTCGTAAAAGAAATAAAGACCTTTTGGAGAGACCAGACCCAGTGGTCGCAAATTTTTCTCATAGCAGCGCTTATTATTATTTATGTTTATAATTTTTCAGTTCTTCCGCTGGACAAGTCTCCTATCGAAACAGTCTATCTGCAAAATCTGTTCTCCTTTTTGAACATGGCCCTGGCAGCCTTTGTTCTTACGGCAGTAACAGCCCGTTTTAGCTTTCCTTCGGTCAGTCTTGAGGGAAGCTCATTCTGGATTGTCCGGTCAAGCCCAATTTCCATGCGGACTTTTTTGTGGATCAAGTTTTTTATCTATCTTTTTCCGTTTTTAATCCTTTCCGAAATTCTGATCATAGTCACCAACCTGCTTTTGGACGTATCCCCTTTCATGATGTACCTTTCCGCAATTACAATCTTCTTTCTGACACCAGGAGTAGTTGCAATGGGAATCGGCCTGGGGGCCGCGTATCCTGATTTTGCCTCGGAAAATCCAGCCCAGTCTGTCACCAGTTTTGGCGGGCTCGTTTTCATGATTACTTCCGCTATCTACATCGGAGTCGTGACTATTCTTGAAGCAGGACCGGTTTACATGATTTTTATGGCAGGGTTGCGAGGACACAGCCTGTCCTGTTTTCAATGGACTTGGGTGATCGGATCTTTTTCTGCAGTTTTTGTGCTAAGCATACTGGCAATAGTTTTGCCGATGAGGTTTGGAGAGAAGAGATTAAGTTTCAAAGTCGATGCCAGCGCCTATCAGGACCACGTCATTTAAACATGTAATTGCTTGGAATAAATAAAGTTACCGGCTTATGAAAATCATGAAAATTCCAAGCGCCAAAATACAAATCTCAAACAAATCTCAACACGCGGCGCAAGCGCCCCTGCTGCGACGGGCGTAAGCACGGCGAGTGCGCTGCGCGTGACCGAAATT
>JAYENE010000445.1:0-2101 GCA_034721935.1 Thermodesulfobacteriota bacterium | reverse complement strand
TTTTTATAAAAGGATTGCTCTAAGTTATTTCTTTACGCTCACTTATGTGCGAGTTTCAGCCGTTCTTAAATTTAATTGTCCGCTGCCTCAGGTTGACCAGATAATGAGTTTGTAAATTTCTGATCGTTATTTGTCATTTCGACCCCTTCGCTTCTGTCATTCCGAGCGAAGCGAGGAATTTTAGTATTTACGCTCAGGGCAGGCTCCGGGAGAAATTTTAACAGACTTGAATTATTAAGATTTCTCGTAGTTAACACTCCTTGAAATGACAAAATTCAAAGGTCTCTCTATAAACATAACTTTTCACGGTTGTTGGTTCACGGTTCATAGTTCACGGTTAGATAGCATTTTGAAACGAATAGCGCAAGGGAATCAACCTTAAGCTTTGAACTCTGAACCTTAAACCTTTTATCTTATTTCTTCAACCTTTATTCCTTGCCGAATTAGAAGAGCTGCTGCAACTCCGGTCATACCTTTTGATTTTGTGCTGCCTGATATCTCAGGACGCGACCGCTTCCCGGTGCCCACCCCTCACGAAGGGCTTTTATCCTTTAAAAAACAAAATTTGATATTATGCGCTTTTATCTCATTTAAAACAGCATAGGCTCCATTAATAAAAGCCTTTGTATTGTCTATCCTGTGAATGTTTACGACTCTTGCGTTTCCATCCAGCACATCAAAACCATCTCCATCAACAAGTTCGGATGGATCTCTCGGAGTTGCGAGCCCTCCTAACTGCTCAGGACAGATCGGCAGAATCCTTTCCGCTGATAGCCGCTTAAAAACAACAGGGTTTTTTTTACTCTTTCCATCATATCTGCAGTTGTAACCAAGCAAACACGCGCTAACCGCTACCATAATATCCTTTATTTATTGTTTTCTTTTACCAGGGCTTCACACTGGGCGATATATTGAAGAACTTTATAATGCACCCCGACATCAGGATAATCGGATATAACTGACTTGAACCTGGCCAGCGCCCCTTTGTAATGTTTGCTTTTATAATAATGCAGCCCTATCCCGAATACAGCTTTGGCAAGGCTTTTATCGCATTTCTTGATATATGCTTTTCCCATATGAGCATATTTATCACGTGGGAACTGTTTTATCAGACGTATAAATGTGGATTTTGCCTTTTCCGCCGAACTCTGATCCCTGTCCGGCGTGCTGACCTGTTCAAAATAACACAGCCCAATCCGATATATTACATAAGGTATGGCCTCGTTATTGGGATGAAGATTTTCAAACTCCTCATACGCAAAAATAGAATCTTTATATTCCTTTAAACTGTAATAAGCGTCGGCAATTTTTAGTTCCGCAAGAATCGCAAATTTACTGAAAGGATACCAGTCTTTTAACTTTTCGAATGATTCAATTGATTTTCTATAATTTCCGCTTTTGAAATCATCCATTCCAATGCTTGCGAGTTCCTGTGCCGGTTTTTCTTCCTTTGTTTCAAACCATGCGCAACCGGAAAAAATAAGAAAAGAAATCAGGCAAAATATGAATATACGTTTCATTGTAATATGTTAACCTTATATTTCTCTATGGTCTCCCGCTGGGGCGGAGCCTGTGTGTTCCGTTTTCATCACACGATCTCTTACAACATTTTATTTATAACTTCCTCGAGTTTTGTTTTCGGAACTACACCTACTACCTGATCAACAAGATTACCCTGCTTGAAAAACAGTAATGTGGGTATCGCTTTGATACCATATTTTCCTGGTGTGACAGGACTACTATCAACATTACATCTTGCAAATTTGATCTGGTCGCCGAAAGTGCCGGAAAGCTCTTCAATTAGCGGTCCTATTGCTACGCAAGGCCCGCACCATGGAGCCCAGAAATCTACCAGCACAGGTTTATCTGCCCCCAATACCTCAACATTAAAACTATCGTCTTCAACTTCTATAATACTTGCTGCCATAATAATATATCCTTTCTGTTTATTATATAGTTACAAAAAAATACAATCAGAAATTTACAAGCTCAAAAAGTAACCTGCCAACAACCTGATGTGGCGGGCAGTTAAATTTAAAACGGCTGACTGTTTGAGCATGTTAGTGAGCGTTAAGAAATAACGACGACCAAATAAAATTTT
>JAYENE010000444.1:0-2114 GCA_034721935.1 Thermodesulfobacteriota bacterium | reverse complement strand
TATCATTTATCGGGCGGGCCGCCCGCCACGCCTGAGCGAAAGTCTTCAGGGATGCTGACTGCCTCATTTGGCCGAGAGCGATGGCGGGCGGGGTAAACCCGCCCCCACGGGTTACGTGCATCAAATCTCGTAGGGGCGGGTTTACCCCGCCCGAATAGAGTTTATGTTTTCGGCTTTAACAAATTGGTAATGCTCCCGTTTATAAGTTTATACCGTCAAGAAATGAATATTGATTTTCTTTTGCAATTTTCTTTCTGTCGTTACACAAACTCCGAAAAAAACAGGTGGAGGCGAGATTTAGGGTGATTTCGTGGCAGAGAAAGTTCGAGATAGTTAGTTTATTTCTGATTATAGAATTGCTTAATTGCGTCGTATAATCCTGGTATTGTAAATGATTCAGCGACTATATGAACATCAAAGCCCAGAGTTTTTGCGGTGTCGGCGGTTATCGGCCCTATGGCGGCAACAGTTACTCCTTTCATCATATCGTTGAACTTTTCAGGCGGTATAAGGGCATGAAAATTCTTTACAGTAGATGAGCTTGTAAATGTTATAAGATCTATTGTGCTTTCTTCAAGCCGCGACAACAAAACATTAACATTGTCACGAACCTCTTTTGTGCGATATGCTGTTACCTCATTAACTTCAGCCCCCATTTTCGCTAGTTCTACAGGAAGAATGGGCCTTGCCTCCTTTGCGCGGGGCAGCAGTATCCTTTTCCCCTTTATATCTTCCTGTGCAAATGCCTCAATGACAGACTCGGCCATGTAACTTTTGGGAATAATATCGCTTTTTAATCCAAAATTAAACATCCTTTTCGCGGTTGCAGGCCCTATCGATGCCGTGCGAAGATTGCTCAAAGCCCGCACATCCCTGTTTTGTTCAAAAAGCCTTTCAAAAAAGAAATTTACGCCGTTTACGCTTGTAAAAATAAGCCAGTCATATGAGGAAAGGTTTTCTATCGCGGTATCAAGCGGTTTCCAGTCATCCGGAGGGACAACCTTTATGGTGGGGCATTCCAGGCATTCAGCGCCAAGATCAGACAGAATTTTAACAAGTTCGCTTGCCTGTTCCCGGGCTCTGGTTACTAGGATTCTTTTTCCCGTCAAAGGCCTGTTTTCAAACCATTGCATTGTTTCTCTTAATTTTACTACTGCGCCCACTATAATTATCGCCGGAGACTTGAGACCGGCAGATTTAATGTGTTCAACAATATTGTCAAGTGTGCCGGAAACAGTGAGTTGCCTTGGGGTTGTGCCCCATTGAATCAAAGCCACGGGCATATCGCTTCGCATGCCGTGATTGATGAGCTGCTTTGTGATATTGGGAAGGTTTTTAACCCCCATCAGAAACACAATGGTGCCCATGTCTTTTGCAAGGGCTGTCCAGTTAATGCTGGATTCTTCTTTTGTCGGATCTTCATGGCCTGTCACAAAAGCAACGGTAGAGGTAAATCTTCTGTGGGTCAGCGGAATCCCCGCGTATGCAGGAGCAGCTATTGCAGAGGTTACGCCCGGCGCCACCTCAAAGGAAATGCCAGCTTTAATAAGTTCTTCCGCCTCTTCCGCGCCGCGGCCAAATATAAAGGGATCGCCGCCTTTCAGCCGGGCAACAGTTAAACCCATGTTTGCCTTTTCCACTATCAGATCGCTTATTTTATCCTGTGATAGAGTATGGATACTTCCTTTTTTGCCTACATATATAATCTCGGTATTTTCCCGGGCATGGTTCAGAAGGGCAGGCGACGCAAGATAATCATAAATTATGACATCTGCTTTCTCGATACATTCCAATCCTTTTACTGTAATAAGTCCTGGATCGCCTGGTCCCGCGCCAACCAAATATACTTTGCCTTTAATTATTTGCATAGTAACATTTTAGCCCTTTGAAATGATTTAATTTTGATAAGGGTTTTTTGAACCGCAGAATGTCGAAGTAAACTGTAACGAACAACCCTTCATAATTCGAAATTCCTTGTTTGACATTCGATATTCAGAAATTTACAAACTCAAAAAGTAACCTGCCAACAACCTGATGTGGCGGGCAGTTAAATTTAAAACGGCTGACTGTTTGAGCATGTTAGTGAGCGTTAAGAAATAACGACGACCAAATAA
>JAYENE010000443.1:0-9408 GCA_034721935.1 Thermodesulfobacteriota bacterium | reverse complement strand
AATGGATTTATTAGAATATTATAAGAATCAGGTGCACTAACTGCCGGCACCTTCAAAATCAGGCTTTTTGCTGAAATTATCCAGTCAGTCCCAATTTTCTTCAAATCGTCGGGAACAGGATATATGTTCCAGTCCTCAGGTAAATCCTCGATCTTTATAGTTGAAAAACTTACGTCATCTTTGACTTCTATGTAAGCTATGCTCAGATTTATAAGTTCTTCTTCAACTGCTCCTGTTTTAGTAATATACTCTAAAATTGCCAGCGGTATAGATTCGGAGGCATATAGAACTCGATACCCAGAGTAATTCCATCGTCCGCCATAAAAACGAGCTCCCTGGCCGGATAAATCCTTTATGTATTTCTTCTTTCCGATACGGTATACGTTCATCAGGCTACGATACCATATTGTATCTGACCTAAAAGATTACGAACCAAATCGCTTCCAGTTCTGAATTTCAGCAATTCAATCGGTCTTCTTTGCCCCAGCGCTTTATTGACTGTATTTAACCATTTTATGAAAATATCACGATCTTCAAACACATCGAATCCAAGGCGGATTATTTCAGTAAGTTGAATCATACTCTCTGATACAATGGGATTTAATTTTTTATCGTTTTCATATCTCTGGAATGTTCTTAAAGATGTTGACGTTAATTCTGCAAGCTCTTTTTGGGTAAGAGCCAGAACTTTTCCTATACGGGTTAACGCCCCTTTTGTTAATCCGTTTTGACTTATTTTAATAATATCAAGTGGATTTTTAATATGTATGCTTTCTAATTCATTCCCAAGTAAAGTTGAAACGGTTGCAGGCATAATTATCTCCCTAAGGTGTCATTTTGATATGCTATAATGTCATTTGGCGTTATTGTCAAGTAAAGATGGCTGAAGCGCTGCAATTGAACGCAAAAGCGAGCGCATTCCCCGTCCGCCAGTCCGCCAAAGGGCTCTGGCGGATTGGCGGACTGCGGGGTTAGCGCTGCCCTTTACCCATAAGTTATCTCTCCATTAGTAATTAACAGTTATCAATTGATTATTAACTATTATTATTGGCTTTTGGGGCATAAATATAAAAACATAAAACAAATAATCAATAATCAATTGTTAATAACTAATTGTTAATTAATGATAAAAATATGTCTCAATACTTATGGGTAAAGGGCGGGGTTAGCGAGCGAATCTGAAAATAACAAACTTCCTTACGGTCGAAGATTCCCCGCAGCTTGCTGCGGGGAGCTTCAATTCTGAAGGACCATGATCACGCATCAAGCATTTTTTTGTGCAACCGCTCTGCCCGCAGACAGAAGGTCTCCAGCTTTGCATTTATCAGTTGCGGGAAAGGGGAGCCGTCGCTTTCAATTGCGAGAAAAGGCAGGTCTTCAATATTCGTCAGGATTTTTCGGAGCCGCTTATTTGCCGGGTCTGTTGCCAGCTTACCTTTACGATTCATCATCGTGTTTAAGATAGCCTCTGACAGGCGGTTTGGCATACAACCAAAGGGCCCTATGGCGATAGCGCCGCATGCATGAGAGGCCACCTCGGTTATAGCGCCGCCCACTGTAAGAACTGCCTCGCCAGTCAGGTTTGGCGATATATAGGGCTCGGCATTGTTTATTATTGCTTCAACGTCAACAAGCTCTGAGTGAACAAGTCCTGATTCAGATAAAATGGATTTGATACGCTTTTCGTAGTTAGCCATATATTTTTGCTTTATTGTTAATTCAAGCTTCTCCATTTTTGATACCTTGTAGTCAACAAGCCCTTTGCGCATCAGATAGTCGGAATATAATACCCATTCCGCAACAGGCGTACAAACAGTCGCAAATCCACTTTTTGCCAGACGTCCTGTCAAGTACTGGCGTGATATTGAATCCCTGCGAACAAATATCTCACCTATAAGGCAGATTACGGGCACCTCTTCTGGCGGACGCTTCATTGGAATCCGGCTAAAACGTTCGGAAGTATGCACAAGCTGTTTTTCCAGTCTAAAAAAATCCCCTCTTTCCATCTCTTCCAATATCAGGTTCCATTCCTCATTAAATATCCTTATCCCGTCTTCAAGATCTGTTGCATTGGCTAATATCATCGACCTGATATCTTCCATAACGTCAGATGTTACAACAGCGTTCCATGCTCTTAACTGGAAATCTTTTCCCAGGCCCGCGTAAGAATTCTCTGATGTCAGCGAAAACAGGGCTACATCCGGAAGCTCAAGCCTTTTTACAAGGTCTTCCATGAATACATAATACTGGCCAAACCGGCATGGGCCCGAGGCCGTAGGCATAAAATAGGCTAAAACCTCATTTTCTTTTTTTATATTGTGAATATAGTTAAGCAGCGTCCCTGTAGTAAGTATCAGCGGCAGACACTCCTTGCATGAAGTGTTTGCGCGTCCAATTTTCAATATGGCCTTATCAGACGGTGGATGGGCAATTGCATTAAACCCAAAACCGCGAAACACCGCTGCCATAGATTCGGAGGCTATTTTGCCCATAGACGGAAACATAAGGGTCACACGCGGATCGCCGACCCGCAGTGTTTCGCCGGAAGATGTTACCATGTTAACATTTCCATTTCTCATTTCCAGACGAGCAGGAACAAAAACCCGCTTTTTCCTGGCGATCACCTTATCTGCGAGAAGTTGTCTGTAAGCTGCGACAATATCAAGAAATGCCTCGACCCTGGTCTCAAGGCCGGCATCTGCCGTGTGACTGTCTAATTCAAGGGTCAGCGACGGTTTTTGACCCATAAGAGTTCTGAAATATCCGACCAGGAATGAATCCGGCCCGCAGGAAAAGTTTGTTATATAAGTCCCAAACAGTTGAGGATGCCTCTTGACTACTCTGGCCGCCTTTAATATGATCTGTCCCATTCCCCAGTACATATGGCGCTTTGTTTTCTCATCATCAAAGTCAAGAAAATCAAACGGCATTACCAGAACTCCCCTTGATGCAAGCTTGTTTGGAATTCCCATATGCGCTTCTTTAACAAATCCGTTGTAAGGCCTGCCGAATATCACCACCGCTGTTTTGTCCGGATCTTTTTCCAGCTCTTCAAGGACTTTATCACCGATCTTTTTCATTTCATCCATACATTCCGTTTGTTTCTTCACAGCCTTTTGAAAAGCATTTTTAGCCTCTTTTTTCCCAACGCCCATTTTTACAGCGGTTTCAACAAGAGGATTTCTCGCGGTTTCCAATCCTTCTGTCATATCAAGTATCGGGGTCAACACTTGTGTCCCTCCGGCTTTAAGTTCATCAAGCTTTTCCCTGAATGCAGTCCTTAAAAAAAAGGTTTCACCCTGAACAAAAGGGCAAACCTGCGAGCTTGTGTAACCCTTTTGTGCCGGAACAGCTTTGAAGTGCGGCAGGAATATAAACTCCGGAGGATTTTCCGTATAAATAAGAGAATGAAAAAAACCATGGGTCAGTTCTGCGGGATAGCAAAAAGCCGCCTCTTTTTGATCTATTCCTTTTTTAGAAGGCAAGCCAGGCACAACCGGCTCAAACCCTAATTCTGTAAAAAATGTGGAATAAAGAGGATAAAAAGTATTTACCATAAAACTCCTGTTTATCCCGATTCTTCCCTTTAGCTTTTTCCCGCCGCCCTCCGGCAGTTTGCCTGCATATTTATCAAAAATTAATTCCTGACGGACACGAACAAGGTCAAGCTTCGCTACATCGTATTTCACCTTGTTCCGCAAATTGTAATATCTGTTGCAGGCCCCGCCAAATGGATATTTCTTTCCCTCTAATTTGATTATAGCTATATTGCAGCGCCGGTCACATTTTTCCTTTCCGCCTTTGCATATAAACGATTTTCCGTATTGCACCTCACGCTTCCACAGAGCATTCACGTCAAAAATCTTCTTTTCCATCAAACCTGATTCGATCCTTTTCTTGATCTCAAGCGCAACGCCAAAAGCGCCCATAAGCCCCGGCTCAGGAGGAACAATTATCGGCTTGCCCACAAGCGCTGCCATGGCAAAAGGAACCGCCCTGTTATAGCATACACCTCCCTGCATAAATACTTTCTCTCCTACCGGCTTATTTCCCTTGACCCTGTTTGAGTAGTTCATGCAGATGGAATAAACCAGACCTGCAAGAATATCCTCGTGCTTTACACCTTCATGAATGGCATTTTTTATATCAGATGCGATAAATGCGGCGCACTGATCATTGAAATTAGGCGGATTCTTGCCTCTAAAAGCAATGTCGGCAATATCCTCCATTTTTACTCCCAGGGTCTCGTGCGCGGACTCTTCGAGAAAAGAGCCTGTGCCCGCGGAACAGCCCTCGTTCATAGCATAATCGGATGGCACGGAATTTGTGATATAGGTATATTTTGCATCCTGCCCTCCTATCTCAAAAATGGTATCCACTTCCGAATCAAAGTACACTGCAGCGGTTGCATGAGCTATTATCTCATTAATAACGCCGTTTGTGAGCGCATGAAGACCGGCTATCTGGCGGCCCGAGCCGGTGACACCCAATCCTGTTATACTTATCTCGTCAGGATTTACCTTTTCACTTATCTGCCTGAGAATAGAAGCATAACACTTGCGGGAAGCTCCGACAGGGTCGCCGTCAGTACGCAAATAAATGGATGCAAGAATTGCGTCATCCTCGATACGCAAAAGAATTGCTTTTGTTGTTGTTGAACCTACGTCAAGCCCAAGTATGCATTCATCCCCCTGCCGGACATCATCCATCGCGACAGACTTGAATTCAACCATGTCTTTAAAATCGATAAGGGGCATAAGTGTGTCAAATGATGTGGCCTCTGTCCTTAACAATTTCGACATTCCGGGAAATTCAGCGGTCTCATTTTCCAGCGCCCAGAGGGCAACTCCAAGAGCTTCGAAATACGGGGCTTCCTCAGGGACAATAAGGCCTGTAATATGTTTATGCAGATATTCAATCATCATCCGGTTGAGCGCGGCGCCCCCGGCAATCATAATGTTTTTCCTTGGCACTTTTTTTAACAGCTCAAGTATTTTTTCCGCCATCATTTTGCAAAGCCCGGCTGTTACCTTTGATTTTGGGATACCTTTGTTAATTGCATGGGTGCAGTCTGATTTGCAAAAGACCGAACAACGGCCAGAAAGACGATACGGCTCTTCAGTGGCAGCCCACTGGGCCGCCTCTTTTAGCGTTACTTTCATCCTGCGCAACTGCTGAAGAAAGAATTCACCGGTTCCGGATGCGCACTTATTGCCGGTCAAAACATTAGATATCTGCCCATGACTGTTCATTACATATACCATAAAAGTCTCCCCGCCTGCGGAAACAACGGCAGGGCATGCAATATCAGCGGGTTTGACAAAACCGTATGCGTATTCCACAGCTTCAGGTTCAGATATGGTTGACAGGTTTACAAATTTCCGAAATCTCCTGCCGGTCACGGCAATCCTGTCATATGAATTCATATCAAGAGACTCGAGAGCTGAAAGCAGTGTCTGCTTTGGATTCCCCTCGTGTGTATGGAGCGAATATTTAACCACTTCAGGCTTTGACTCGCGCCTGCCTTGCCCGCTAATCTCCTGTATGGCATGAACTATCGATACTGTGGATGCTCCAAGGCATATACCAAGGGAGCTTATCTTGCCGGACGCCTGTTTTTTTTCATCTGACTGCTTGTTTGTATTTTTTGTTTTCATAGGTATGCTTCTGGTTGCTCGTTACTGGTTCCGAAAAGGAAACAGGAAAGAGTTAAAAGAAAACGGTGTACTCTAACCCTCTCACCTTCTAATCCTCTCACCTTCTAATCTTCTCACCTTTTAATCCTCTAATCTTCTCACCTTCTAATCTTCTTACCTTCTAATCTTCTGGCCCCTGACAACTGACCACTTAATATCATATAAACCATTATTTATTGATGCAATATGCCCGTTAAAAAAAAGATGCTCAATTAGCCACCTTTTATTCATATAGTCTATTGCAAGACTGTTTTCATCAATAATCTGCGCAATTTTGCATTTTGAAAGATCTTTCAGGCCTGTCCCGACAGACTTAAGCACGGCCTCTTTGGCAGTCCAGTAGCGAAAGAACAGCTTAAACTTATTGTATAGGAATTCCCTTTTTTCACCCCCTCCCCAACCCTCCCCCTTGAAGGTGGAGGGCAGGGTGGGGGTGTTAATTTTATCTGTATCAGCAAGCCCCCATTCTCTGCGATCCGCTATTTTCCTGAAAAGAGACTCTGAGCATGTCCGTATTTCTTCTATATCAATGCCGATTCTTTCAGGAGCCACTACTGCCGCAACATATACGGGTTTATGCGAAAGAGACCAGTAATTGCCTCCACAGGGCTGGGGAACACCGTTTTCATCCTTTAAAAGCTCGCTCAAATGAATGCGGCTCTTCCGGGCAGATATTTCAAGGGCATCCCTTGCATGCCTGCTGAGGTACAAAGTCCTGTTTTTACCGGAAAGGTTTCTCTTGTCATCGGGAACCGCAAGTATAACCGGATAAATAGTATTCAAGTCGATTAAATCCTTCGGTTTTAGTCGAGTGGTCAAATTGTCGAGTAGTCGAGTAGTAACGACAACTGGCATCTTTCATAATACCTAAATTGAGCGATTTTTGGCTCGATCTGCACTGATCTCTTGCGCATCAAGGATTCACGAAAATCCTCGACATATCCACGCGTATGCCTGCGGTTTTCGTAAACCCTTATGCATCAAGATCTCAGCACATTTCTTCCCCAAAAAACGCTCAACTTAGCGCCCTATCGGGCGAGCTTTTAGGCTGTAATTGTATTGTTGTTGTTTCGTAGGGGCGATCCTTGTGATCGCCCTGACCAAGGCGAATACAAGATTCGCCCCTACATTGTGCTGATAGCCTCCAACCTATTGATAAAACTGACCAAAAATGGAAATTCCTATACTATCAACTTAGGTAATAATTGGCTAAAAGTAATTTGTACTTTTCATTTTTTTTGAACCGCAGAATGTCGAAGTAATTCCCCCTTCGTAATTCTGCGGTTCCTTGTTCTGCGGTTCGATATTCAAAATAGGTGATCAAAGCGCCAATCTCAACAAGTGTAAACTACCAAATGAAAGATGACCAACAATTTGGCTATTTTTCCACTCGACTACTCGACTACTCGACCAGTTGCGGAGCCAGGCGCTTTAAGAATAATTCTACAGTCAGCCACGGTAGCGCCCTTTCCCTTTTCATGGACCAGAAGCGGGTTTATATCCATCTCATCGATTTCCGGGTGGTTAATTGACATAACTGAAAGACTTACCATTGATTTTTCAAGAATTTCTATATCAACCACAGGCCTTCCCCTGAAGCCCTGCAATAGTTTATATCCCCTGATGCTGCGGATCATTCTGCGGGATTCGTTTCTGCCGATAGGGGCTATGCGAAATACAACGTCATGAAAAAGTTCAACAAATATTCCGCCAAGACCAAACATGAGGAGTGGCCCGAAAACCGGTTGTCGATTCATGCCAAGTATCACTTCTTCTCCACGCATAGCCATTTTTTGAATCAGCACACCCTTTATTTCCGCTTTGGGATCATGCTGTTTAGCCTTTTCAACGATCTTATTAAAAGCCTTTTTTACCTCATCTATGCTCTCAAGCCCCAACATGACTCCGCCGGCATCGGTTTTGTGCAGAATTTGTGGCGAGACAATTTTCATTGCCACAGGGAAATTAATGCTTTCAGCAATCTTTGCTGCTTCTCCCTCAGTTTCTGCCAGTTGTGTCGGCAATACATTAAAACCGTAACATTTAAGCAGTTCAATTCCATCCAGTTCGCCCAGACGGGTTTTCCCTGATTCAAGACAATTTTTAATGATATCCGCGGCCCGCTTTCTGTCGTGCTTTAATTCATATTGCGCAAAATGCTGCCGGTTCAACCACTTAAAATATCTATAAAGAGCGCCGAAAGCCTTTGCCGCATTTTCAGGGAACCTGTAAACAGGATAACCATACTCCTGAAGATATCTTACTCCCGCGGAAACATCGACAACCCCCATAAAGCAGCAGAGAATAGGCTTGTGGGTGCGCCTGGCAATTCTGATAATGGCTTCGGCTGTTCCAAGAACATTCGTCATCGACTGGGGCGTCAGAATTACAAGGGCTCCATCTACTCCATTGTCATTTATTACAACGCTTAAGGCATTTTCATAACGATCCGGTGCGGCATCTCCAATAATATCCACGGGATTATGAAGGTTTGCAGTAAAGGGGAGATGGCTTGCAAGGGCATCAATCGTTTCCTGATGGAATTTCGCAAGCCTGAGTCCGGATGCCATAGTAATATCGGTAGCGATAATCCCCGGCCCTCCTGCATTTGTAACAATGGTGACCCTGTTGCCATGCGGGATCTTCCTTGTAAGTTTTCCCAGAGCGCTTTCACTTTTATAGGCAAACGCAGTTGCAAAATTAAAAAGCTCATCAATTGAATCAACACGAATCATCCCTGTCTGCAGGAAGATCGCATCATACACGGCCTCAGATCCGGAAAGAGCCCCTGTATGGGACGCTGCTGCCTGGGCTCCCGCGCTTGTCCTTCCAGACTTCATGGCTAATATAGGGGTAGGCCTGTTTCCGGAGGTAATCTCCTTGACAGTATCAATAAATTCATGCCCTGTTCGAAGCTCTTCGAGATACATCAAAATAACCCTTGTATCCATGTCTTCATGCAGGTAGCGCAAAAGATCAAGCTCATCCACATCCGCCTTGTTGCCTATGGAAATGAACTTTGAAAAACCAAAATCCCTTTCAGCGGCAAAATCCAGAACAGCCGTACACAGTGCGCCACTCTGGGAAATAAAAGAAATATTGCCGCTTGCAGGCATACGCCCCGCAAAGCTCGCATTCAGACTTACTGAAGGAAGCGGGTTGATTACGCCAAGACAGTTTGGGCCCACAAGGCGCACCCCTGCCTTTTTGCAAATAGCAGCTATCCTGTTTTCTATTTCCAGGCCTTCGGCGCCCACCTCCCGAAAGCCGGCAGATACAATCACAATTCCCTTTACCCCCTTTTTCACGCTCTCTTCAACAGCCTTTAAGGCAAGTTTGGGCTGGAGAATTATTATTGCAAGATCCACATCACCTGGCGCTTCCAGGATAGATGGATATGTCCTTACAGTTAAAACCGACTCGGCATTAGGATTAACAGGATATAAGGTTCCTTTATAATTTCCTTTTAGAATATTGGCAAAAATATCATGCCCAACCTTTCCGGGCATGGTGGATGCCCCTATAACAGCCACGGATTTCGGGGAGAAAATCGCATCAAGATTTTGCATATGTTGATTCTCCAATTGTAATCAGAAATTTACAAACTCATTATCTGGTCAACCTGAGGCAGCGGACAATTAAATTTAAGAACGGCTGAAACTCGCACATAAGTGAGCGTAAAGAAATAACTTAGAGCAATCCTTTTATAAAA
>JAYENE010000442.1:0-2120 GCA_034721935.1 Thermodesulfobacteriota bacterium | reverse complement strand
GTTGTTTCGTAGGGGCGATCCTTGTGATCGCCCTGATTAGGGCGAATACAAGATTCGCCCCTACATTGTGCTGATAGCCTCCAACCTATTGATAAAATTGACCATAAAATGGAAATTCCTATACTATTAAATTACATGTTATAGCTTTTGTCACCTTTGCACGGAAGTGGGATTTTAGTCCCGCAAAAATACTGCGCAACAGGCGGGATTAAAGCCCCACTTCCGTGTGGTCCCTGCAAAACAGTGCAGATTAATGATTTTAAATAGCTAAATAGCATGATTGCTATTAGCACATAACTAAAAATCAGGTGTTTGCAAAGTAATACAGAACGGTATTTCTTAACCTGCATTGTTTTGCAGGGACTACCCAATTGATGGATTTTTCAGTACTGGTGCAATTAACCGATTTGGGGCCACGCAGTTTTCACTCTGGATTGCAGCCTTATCGGCTTCTCCGACGTCCCGCAAATCCTCGCTTTATCCTTACAATTATTGAAGAATCCTGTAGCAAGCTACAGGGAATCTTCGACCGTAAGGAAGTTAGCCATTTTTAGATTCGCTCGCTAACCACGCAGTCCGCCAGAGTGCTTTGGCGGATGAGGAATGCGCTCGCTGTTACGGTTCAACATAGCTTGCCCCGCCTTGTAGCTCCGGCAGATGGTTCTGGGGTGAAATCATGTTTGCTTTTATTTAACTGGGGTCAATTATGTTCTTTTAGTTCAATTACCACGTCAACTTATAAATTGATGTACCGCAACCCTTCCCCATGATTAAAAGATAGTTATTTACTTATAGGATGTCCCGCAATTCCACCTAGGGGAAAGCCACGCTTGATTTTGTGCACGTTCTGCACGAACGTCCCGTAAGTTACCTATGTGTTTATGGACAACTCCTATGTGTTTACTGGTAAAAAATGCACGAGCTTCTGGGGTCTGGTTCCTGATTGTTAGCTTTTGGGCGAGTTTATATCAGGAACTAACTCTTTGAGGCGAGTTATTTCCGATTCTGATTCTTTGACCAGTTTATCCCAATCATTAGGTGGATGCCCATTGTTCAGCATTTTTTTGAATGTTCGATAAGCATCCGTTTTACTGTTGTATTTCCGCTTTGTGCCTTCGTCATTGACCCAAGCAAAAACAATTACTTTGCTTTTTGAGTGATATCGAAAGAAGAGGCGATATTGTTGAAAGAACTTTGCACGAAACCAATGTTTGTGAGTATCTCCGAGTGTTGTTCCCAAACGATAATCTGCAAGCGTCGGGTCTTGCGGGATAATTTCAAAAGTCAGCTTCACAATTGCAGCCAGCCGTTTTGTGGCATTCTTTTTAGTGTAATTGGCGGGGTCTTTCCGGCGCAGGGATTCAACCCGCGCCATTAGTTCTTCAAGCTGGTTTATGAACAGTGTATGACCGAATACATTCCACCCCTTAATGACTAAAGGCTTTGATTTTGGCAAACCTAATCGTCCTCATCAGAAAGTGGGCAATCCAAGTCACTTTCAACGCCAGACACAAGTGACCGGACACGGTCAAGCAGATCAGAGCCTATGGGACTGACATGCAGAGGATTTTGGCTGATATCATTAGCCAAGAAGGTCAGAAACTGACCCAATACAGGATCATCTTCATTCTGATCTGCACGAGACATAAATACCCTTCCGTCAGGTTGAACAGTATAACGTATTTTGTCGCGTTTTTTTAAACACAGTACCTTTCTTATCATATCTGGTATTGTTGTTTGGTATCGGTTTGTCAGCGTGGAATCGGTGTATAAAGATAGTTGGGACATAATAATAATCTCCAAGCAAATATATTTTACTCAAATAATATAAAACATAATGCAATTGCATTACATTGTCAAGTAGAATAATACACGAAAGGCTAACCGAACTAACCCTGCCCTTGGGGAAACATAAGTGTCAGGTCTTCATTCTTGACAGATTTATTTTCTTTTCTATTTTATTGATCTTTCTTTTCAGCTTTTTATCTTTCTCAATTTATTGGTAAGTATAAATCGTCAGAAAATAAATATCATCAGAAAATGATTGAGCAGATCAAAAAATATTATGAGAAGCTGTTTGCAGATCCAATTAAGGTCATGATAGATGGAAAGGATGTCTT